>NZ_AJXD01000098.1:0-190187 GCF_000264725.1 Acinetobacter sp. HA
AACCCTTTAAATTAATTAGGTGGTTTATGTCGCACTTCAAGTTTTACTCTGCCGATGAACTATTAGTCATAAATTTTAAAGACAATGTTTTAATTAAGAAAGCATTATTAAGATCAGTATGTGAGGAATTGAAAGAATATAGGGTTTGTTATCAAGCTTATTCTAATAGGAATTTTTTAAAGTTAATTGATGATGTGGATTTTAAAAAAAAATTAATTTCAAGCTACGAAAATGAAGGGGAATTGCATGATAAATACTGGGTAGTTACTGCTTTATTAGGAAGTTGGAAGAATGATGAAGAAGTTAAAAATAAAATAAATGAATGGGTATATAGTGATAATAAAGATTTAGCAGCTCCTCTTTCTGAATATATCTCAGATTATATTGAGGATAAGGATGAAAGAAAAAGATGGTTGATTAATATTTCAAATGAAATGATTGAAAATGATTATTTA
The DNA here is from genome assembly GCF_000264725.1 of Acinetobacter sp. HA. Classification (NCBI taxonomy): domain Bacteria; kingdom Pseudomonadati; phylum Pseudomonadota; class Gammaproteobacteria; order Moraxellales; family Moraxellaceae; genus Acinetobacter; species Acinetobacter sp. HA. The sequence goes on from NZ_AJXD01000098.1 coordinate 456, forward strand.
CGTCCTGTATTTAGTTTAATCGATAATTTTAAAGATGAAGAAACAAAAGATATAATTATTGATTTTTTACAAAATGTAAAAATTAGGCCTGATTCAAGATCCAATTTAATAGGTTATTTAATAATTAATTTCCATGAATATCAGGAGGTATTAAATTTTTTACCAGAAATTTTTGAGAGCGCTCATTCTAATTTTGAAATAATTACTAAATGTTTAGAAGCTAATGAAATAGTTTCCAGTCAATTGTTGAAATTAGTTAATTCTTCTTATTCAGATGTTAGAGCAATTATAAACTCTATAATTTACGAGAGAGTAAATGATTTTGATTTTATTAAGGAAATTATTCCTAATCCTCTATTAGAGTATGATGGGACAATACGTACAAGAAAAATAATGGCTTATTCAAAAAGCGCAAAATTTTCTTCAATAAATAGCCAGTATTGGAAGTCTATTTGCTTAAAAGAATTAGTTTCTACAGGGCTTAATTATGAGCAAAAAGTAAGGTCGGGGATAATAGGTCTAATTGAATTGGAAGAGTTTAATGAGATAGAAAATTATTTTAAGAGTGATAAAGCAAAAGGGATGTATGCTGATAATTTCTTCATGATTGATTATTTACAAAGAGATAAGTTAGCTTCATCTATTTTTTTCAAAAATTTTGATAATTTTGATCTCCTTTTTCGAAAGGAAAAGATCAATATTAGTGAATTTATTAATCAGGGATACGAAAGTTATTTGGAAAGAACAAAAAATGGAAAGGAAATTTTGGAAGATTTTTATTTAAACTCGAATGATTTAAATCCATTAGTTAAAATACGAAAAGCAATAAAAATATATGGATTTAATAATTCTGTATTAGAATTAATTATTCAGAGTTTAACATTATCACCAGTCCATAATTTATTATCTCTCAATGAGCAAAATGAATTAGCTAAGTTATTAATTTTAAATTATAGGTGGGATGAGGTTTCTGAAATTTTCGTTAAATATTTAGGAGAACCAAATGAAATAATGTTTTCTTTCGAATCTGGTGTATTAGGCTGGTTCGCGTATGGTTGGAATGACTCACCATTTGCAAATTGGGTAAGAGCTCAATCTATAGAAAACTTAAATAAACACTCACTCACAAATAGAGCTTTTTTTGCTGACGTTCTAAATGAACCAAAATATCTCGAGGAAGTCATTTTGTATTTTGTGGATTTTACCTTTGAAGACTATAAATATTATGATTTTTTAAGAGAAATTTTTATAGAGTTAGCCAAAGGGGATCTGATGAAATCTGTTCTTAAAAAATGGATGATTTCTAAAAATTATCATTTAATTTCTTTAGCTATTGAATTATTAAAAGAAAAAGATAGATTGGATGTGGACTTAATTTATATGTTTAATGAATTCTATTCTAAACATAACTTAGAAAATTTGGATGGTATTAATTTTATGCAACCAAAACATAAGAATATGATTATGCAAATTTTTTCAAAAATTATTCCTTTTTAGAGTTTAAAAAAACCGCCAGATTTGGCGGTTTTTTTATGACAAACTATGAGTCGTAAATGACAAACAATGAGTCGCTTGACGTAAACCTTACCAGCTTAATGCACCGCCAGTTTGGTAATCTGTTACGCGCGTCTCGAAGAAATTCTTCTCTTTACGCAAGTCCATCATTTCTGACATCCACTGGAACGGGTTATTTACGCCAGCAAACTGTTCAGGCAGACCTAACTGCGCCAGACGACGGTTCGCAATGAACTTTAGGTATTCTTCCATCATGCCAGCATTCATACCTAATACACCGCGTGGCATCGTGTCACGTGCGTATTCGATTTCCAGCATGGTACCTTCAAGAATCATCTGGATGATTTCTTCCTGGAACTCAGTGGTCCATAAACCCGGGTTTTCGATCTTGATCTGGTTGATCATATCGATACCGAAGTTCAGGTGCATTGATTCATCACGCAGGATGTACTGGAATTGCTCGGCAACACCATTCATCTTGTTACGACGACCCATCGAAAGAATCTGGCTGAAACCGCAGTAGAAGAAGATCCCTTCAAGTACACAGTAGAACGCGATTAGGTTGCGAAGTAAAATCTGGTCGTTTTCAGGTGTTCCAGTTTTAAATGTTGGATCGCTTAACTGTTGCGTATATTTCAGGCCCCACGCCGCTTTACGTGCAACTGACGGTACTTCGCGGTACATGTTGAAGACTTCGCCTTCATCCATACCTAAAGATTCGATACAGTATTGGTACGCATGCGTGTGAATCGCTTCTTCAAATGCCTGACGCAGGATATATTGACGGCATTCAGGGTTGGTAATGTGACGGTAAATCGCCAGTACCAGGTTGTTTGCAACCAGTGAATCCGCAGTCGAGAAGAAACCAAGTGAACGCATCACGATGGTACGTTCATCTTCAGTCAAGCCATTTTCAGACTTCCATAGCGCGATGTCGTGGTTCATATTCACTTCTTGCGGCATCCAGTGGTTTGCACAACCGTCCAGATACTTCTGCCAAGCCCATTCGTATTTGAATGGAACAAGCTGGTTCAAGTCCGCACGACAGTTAATCATTGCCTTGTCGTCAACCTGTACACGTTGCGCACCCATTTCAAGCTCTTCCAAGCCTGGAGCAACATCAAGCTGATCTAGGGAAGCAGATGCTCTTGCCAACGAATCGGTTGGATTTGATCCTCGGTTTTGAGTGGCTCTAAGGGGTTGTGCAGCTGCCACATCCGACGATGTGTTGCTTGCATCAGGTACCACCTGTGAATTAGACGCTTTTTGCGGCTCGACGGGCGCAGGCTGCTGTGTTTGTGCAGCTGGTTTTTGCGAATCATCTTCGAAATCGTCCCAACTTAAGATAGACATATCAGTTCTCTCTTCGATGCTTATATCTTTTATTAGACATTCAGCCTCGCTGAAATGTCCTACTATACGCTCAATTTATGTAAGCAAAATTAAGTTTTGTCGATGACTGCTCTGCTTTTGTACGGAAGAGCAAAAATCCCCACTACTTATTTTGCTTGCGCGATTTATGAGTCTTTAACCAGAAATAGGCAATTGGCAAATAAAAGGTAAGTACAAAGGAAACGACCAATGCGACAAGTCCTAACAGATAATTGTGAGTCATTGGAGGCATGGTGGTTTCCTTTTATTTTACTTTAAATAAATATTTCAGTTTCTGTGTTAAAGCCATGCATAGTTTAACTAAGCATGGCTTTCTGAAAATAAATTCAGATTAGTCACTGTCAGCTTTGATAGCGGTAATTAGAGCTGTAAGCACAGCTATAAATAGTATTGCTAAAATAAGGAAGACGAAACCAATAACTAAGAAAACTGAGACATTCATTACTGACAAGCCTCACAATCAGGGTTGTCAATTGAACATGCCATTGGTACTGGTGCTGCATTTGCAAAACCTTCTTCCTCAGCAGGAACTTCAGGTTTTGCTTCAACTGCTGGAGCAGCAGCTGCAACAGGGGCTGCAGTTGCAGTCGCTTTAACAGCATTTAGTGCACCAGTATTAATCGTTGATTTCTCGGCAGACGTTGCACCCAATGCACGTAGGTAATAAGTGGTTTTAAGACCACGTAACCAGGCCATCTTGTAAGTGATGTCCAGTTTCTTACCGTTTGCACCAGCGATATAAAGGTTCAGAGACTGAGCCTGGTCAATCCATTTTTGACGACGTGAAGCAGCATCTACGATCCAGCGAGTTTCAACTTCAAACGCAGTCGCGAAGATCGCTTTTAGCTCTTCAGGAATACGGGAAATCTTCTGCACAGAACCTTCGAAATGTTTCAGGTCGTTGACCATGACTGCATCCCAAAGACCACGTTCTTTCAACGCACGTACCAGGTACGGGTTAATCACTGTGAATTCGCCAGACAGGTTCGATTTCACATACAAGTTCTGGAATGTAGGCTCGATAGACTGGGACACGCCACAGATATTTGAAATCGTTGCAGTTGGCGCAATTGCCATTACGTTCGAGTTACGCATACCGTCTTTTTGAACTTTGGCACGTAAAGTATCCCAGTCCAGACGTTGAGTGCGGTCGACTTCAAACATACGTTCTGGGCGAGTTTTCGCAACCAGGTCAAGCGAGTCAATTGGTAAAATACCTTGATCCCACAATGAACCTTTAAATGTTTCATAAGTACCACGTTCAACAGCCAAATCGCTTGAAGTTGAAATTGCGTAGTAAGAAATCACTTCCATCGATTCATCAGCAAACTCAACCGCAGCTTCAGAACCATAAGCAAGGTTCATTTCGTATAGTGCATCCTGGAAGCCCATGATACCCATACCGACTGGACGGTGTTTCAGGTTTGAATTACGTGCTTGAGGAACAGCGTAGTAGTTGATGTCAATCACGTTATCAAGCATACGAACTGCAGTTTTAACTGTACGTGCCAGTTTTTCGCGGTCTAGTACACCACCTTGAACGTGTTGAACCAGGTTGATTGAACCTAGGTTACATACTGCGATTTCTTCTTTGCTGGTGTTCAGCGTAATTTCTGTACACAAGTTAGAAGAATGGACTACACCCACGTGTTGCTGTGGTGAACGCAAGTTACATACGTCTTTGAATGTGATCCACGGGTGACCAGTTTCAAACAGCATCGAAAGCATTTTGCGCCACAAATCTTTTGCACGGATTTTCTTGTGCAACATGTTTGTTTCTTTGGCAATGCTTTCGTAGTAAGCATAACGCTCAGCGAATTCTGCACCTGTTAAGTCATGTAGATCAGGCGTTTCAGAAGGTGTGAACAGTGTCCATTCCGCATCTTCGAATACACGTTGCATGAACAGGTCAGGAACCCAGTTCGCAGTGTTCATGTCGTGGGTACGACGACGGTCATCACCAGTGTTCTTACGCAGTTCCAGGAATTCTTCGATGTCCAGGTGCCAAGTTTCAAGATATGCACATACTGCACCTTTACGCTTACCACCTTGGTTTACTGCAACAGCTGTATCGTTCGCTACTTTCAGGAACGGAACCACACCTTGTGATTTACCATTTGTACCTTTGATGTATGAGTTCAGCGCACGAACTGGTGTCCAGTCATTCCCTAAACCGCCCGCCCATTTAGACAGCATTGCGTTATCACGCATCGCGCCATAGATATCAAACAGGTCATCATCAATCGTAGTTAAGTAGCAGCTAGACAACTGTGGACGTAACGTACCTGAGTTAAACAGGGTCGGCGTCGATGCCATGTAGTCGAAACTAGATAACAGGTTATAGAACTCGATTGCACGCTCTTCACGGTTTTCTTCGTTCAGGGCCAAACCCATTGAAACACGCATAAAGAATAATTGTGGTAATTCGAAACGTACGCCATCCGAGTGGATGAAATAACGGTCAAATAATGTTTGCAGACCTAGATAAGTAAACTGGTTAGAGCGTTCTGGTTGAATCGCTGCAGCCAATTTAGTCAGGTCAAAGTTAAGAAGTTCAGGTGAAAGAAGTTCTAGCTCAATCCCTTTTTTCAGATAAGTTTCCAGCGCATCGACTTCAACGGTATCTGCAGGTAGACCCAGGAATTCCAAACCAGTTGCTACCAGGTCATTACGTAATAGACGTGCAGTCACATAGGTATAGTTTGGTTCTTGTTCGATACGGGTACGGGTCGCCATCATCATGGTTGTAGAGATGTCTGACTCTTTTACGCCGTTATACAGGTTTTTTACGGTCTCATCGACAATTGCCTGAACGTCGATTCCTTCAAGGCCTTCAGCAGCTTTAGCAACAGTTTCCGTCAGTTGGCTCAGGTCAAGCGGTTTGAGCTTGCCCGCTGCATCAGTAATTTGCAGGGTAGGGTGATGGTTAGCACCCAGCTGCTTACGAGCGTCAGAACGTTGTTCGCGATAGATGACATAGGCACGCGCAACTTTCTGTTCGCCAGTACGCATAAGCGCAAGTTCAACCTGATCCTGGATTTCTTCAATGTGAATCGTCCCACCAGAAGGCAAGCGACGTTTGAAAGTGTTCATGACCATTTCCGTCAGCTGCTCAATACGATCGTGAATACGGCTTGAGTCAGCACTTTGTTGGCCTTCAACAGCCAAAAAAGCCTTACCAATTGCGACAGAAATTTTTTCTGCATCAAAAGTGGCAACATCGCCGGTGCGTTTAATCACCTGAAGTTGACCAGGAGTTGAAGTAATTACGCTCATTTTAGCATAGCTCCATTGTCATCTATTTTTATGTTTATGGACCGTTTGAACTGGGCAATTTTTATGCCACAGTGTTTGAGGAATAAACACAATACCTAGTGGTTTAAAAATTAATTGAACACAAGATACGGGAAAATTTAGGGTAGATCAATATTGACATTTTAATAAATATTTTAGTGAAACAACCTGAGAAACTTTATTAAAAAAATCCTTTTTTTTATCATCTTGGTGCAAGCCTTATTCGGCAAGGCATAGCATAACAAAGCTGGCAAGAAGTACTTATAGATAACATTGTGGATAACTCTTTTTGAGCAAATTGAGGGGCATTTTTTATTCAGATAGACGGTTACCTAGCCTAGATTTGTTCGATGTTTTGTATAAAAAATGTCGCTAACAGAAATATCTGCAAAAAAATATTACAAAATGCTACTTTGATGTATCAGTTTGGTGAACGCTATCTTGTTTACAATGTAAACGTGTGTATATTGCTTGCTATATCCACCGTATCTATCAGATTTCAAAAGGATACGTCCATCGAATAAAGGTGCACAATATATGAGCCAAGAAGAAAAGTTACCCAAAATTCTAATCGTTGAAGATGATGAGCGTCTTGCTCGTTTAACTCAAGAATATCTTATTCGTAACGGACTTGAGGTAGGGGTAGAGCCCGACGGTAATCGTGCGATTCGCCGCATTATCGCCGAGCAGCCAGACATGGTAGTTTTAGATGTTATGTTGCCAGGTGCGGATGGATTGACCATCTGTCGTGAAGTTCGTCCACATTATCATCAACCGATTTTGATGCTGACTGCACGTACTGAAGATATGGATCAGGTCTTAGGTCTGGAAATGGGTGCAGACGACTATGTCGCTAAACCGGTTCAGCCGCGTGTCCTGCTGGCTCGTATTCGTGCTTTATTACGCCGTACCGACAAAGTGCCTGAGGATGAAGTGGCTCAGCGCATCGAATTTGATGACCTGGTCATCGACAATGGTGGTCGTTCAGTGACCTTGAATGGTGAGCTGGTTGACTTTACCAGTGCAGAATATGACCTGTTGTGGCTGCTGGCTTCAAATGCGGGTCGCATCTTGTCACGTGAAGATATCTTTGAGCGTTTACGCGGCATCGAATATGACGGCCAAGACCGTTCAATTGATGTGCGTATCTCACGCATTCGTCCAAAGATTGGTGACGATCCTGAAAATCCAAAACGTATTAAAACAGTACGTAGTAAAGGTTATCTATTCGTCAAAGAAACTAACGGTATCTAATCGGTGCCTTTAGCCGCCTGAATAAACAGGATAATTAATAGGTGTTTAAACACAGTATATTTTTGCGGATATACGCAGGCCTGGTAATGCTTGTGGTCCTGGTGGCAGTATTCAGCTATCTGCTGGTACAGATCATCAACTACCAGCGTGCGCAGGAGTATCGTGAATCCCTGACTGATGGTATGGCGTATATCATCAGTGAGGGGGTTGCGAGACAGCCTAATCTGCAGCAAAAGATGGATTGGGTTTCAGATGCGTCTGATCTGCTGGAATTACCGATCTACTATGTCGAATCCAGTAAAGTGGATATTACCCGGGCGGAAGGTCGACGTCTGGCTAACCGTAAGGCAGTCGTGCGTTGGGATGCCAAAACCGGGGTAGCTTATATTGTCATCGGGCTACGTGATGATCCAAGTCATTATCTTTATATTAAGGCGGATAATATTACTGAACGTCAGATGAAGGCTTTACCGGTCTTTATTCTGGATTATCTGGTGTACTACCCAGGTCAGGAAAAAGAATACCTGAAGCGAATTCAGGACTATTTCTCTTATCCAATCTCGATCGAAAATGTCCAGAGCCTGCCACTAGATTCCGAGCAGATTGGACGTTTGCGTCTAGATCACAGCATTATTCTATATCGTGATAGTGCCTCAATTCGCGGTACTACAATTTCGATCATTTCTCCTATTCCTAGCTCGACGTCTGAAGTGCTGGTAATGGGGCCAGTGCCATTATTTAACTGGATGCCATTCCAGTTAGCTGCCGGGATTACCTTGCTCAGTCTGTTTGTCTTGAGTCTGGGGATTTATGGTCTGCTGGTGCCAATGCAGCGTAAACTGCGTGAAGTGAGCTATGCCCTGAACAAGATGAAAACTGGCAATATGTCATTACGTCTTCCGGTAGAGGGTAGTGATGAGATGGCGACGCTGGCTTCCAGCTATAACAATATGTCGGATCATATTCAGCGTCTGATTGAAGCGCAGCGTGAATTGATGCGTGCCGTATCGCATGAGCTGCGTACACCTGTTGCTCGTATTCGTTTTGCTGTGGAAATGATGGCAGATGAAGACGACTATGATTATCGCTTGCAGCAGGTTGAGCAGATCGATAAAGATATTGAAGCCTTAAATACCTTGATCGATGAAATCATGACCTATGCCAAACTGGAACAGGGCATGCCTTCAATTGAATTTGAAGATATTGATCTGTTTGAAGTGTTGGATCAGGTGGCAGTCGAAACAGATGCTTTAAAAACTGGCAAAGAAGTCGAAGTACTGCCGATGCCAGTACCTGTGACTGTAGAAGCTGAACGACGTTACCTGCATCGTGTGGTACAAAATCTGGTGGGGAACGCAGTACGCTACTGTGAGCAAAAAATCCTGATCAGCGGCGGACTAGACGCTAAGGGCATGGCGTATATCTGTGTAGAAGATGATGGTCCGGGGATTCCGGAAGCTGACCGTGCTCGTATCTTTGAAGCTTTTGCTCGACTGGATGATAGTCGTACCCGTGCTTCAGGGGGGTATGGTTTGGGCTTGTCTATTGTCAGCCGGATTGCCTACTGGTTTGGTGGAGAGATTCAGGTCGATCAAAGTCCGACACTGGGTGGTGCACGCTTTATCATGATTTGGCCAGCCAGCCGTTACGGTAAAAAAATCGAGCAAAAACCGATCGAAAAACCGGAAAAAGCTGAAGTGTCAGATCAATCAGAATAAGAGTTTAGGTGAGAAAAAACGATACATAGGTATCGTTTTTTTATGGCTATTTAAAGGGGATTATTCATGGATGGTAGCATCCGGTTCAATCAGTGGTTTGCCTTCTTTTAGGCTGTTTAAGGCATCAGAATTGAAGTTGATCAGTAGCTTGTTGTTTTTAACATCTACCTGATAGCTTTGGATTAGCTTTTGGTCACCAGATAAGGTTTCAAGCTTGTACTCATCGGCAATATTCATAATACCGTCTAGGTTAATGCTGGAAGAGGCATAGTCTGTCTGGAAAAGTTTATGAATATCCCCTAAGTCAAAGATTGCATTGCTGGCATCCTGATGTTTTTGGATATAGCTTTCTACATGTCGCATCAATAATTGAGCAAAGAAAAAATAATCAGGTTTATGGGTGAATCGTAGAGACATGCATGGACTCCTTATTGTTACTTTATAAATGTCATAGTGTATTTAAAAATAGAAATATCATAATCTGAATCAAACTGTTGGACGTGTTGCAAAAATACACAATTGCTCTTTTAAGGCTTACCGAGAGCGGGTAGAAAAGGGGGCTTCTAATTGAATGACAACATTCATGTTAAACATCTTTTAAAAACACACTGATTTTTTCGAGGCATTATGCAAAGGTGAAATGTTTTTGATTGATTCTTTATAAGTTTCGTTTCATTGGGTGGGTAGCCAGCCACTGTAAAAGGAGTGAGGCTTAACTAAGCAGAGCTTTAAAAGCCTATCTGGTTTTAGAAAAAATAATGAAAATTTAAACTTTAATTTAAAAAAACGATCGGTTGAGATTCTCTGAGCTTAAAGCCAGAATAAAATTAGGAAAGTCTAAAAAATCATCCAAAAGACTAAGGCTTATAAACTAGCAAGTGAAATCCAAAATCAGGTACAATTGGCGGGATTAATTTTGTGTTTGGTGTATTTGAAGGCCAATACATACATTCTTTGTTAATAAATCGGCCTGCCAGGAGTTATCCCCGCATGAGTGCCATTACTCCATACGAATGGGCAATTATTGCCTTCGTGATCGGCGTTACATTTTTATGCGTCTTTATGCTCACTGTCCCATTACTCCTCGGGGGTAAATCATGGGGCCGTGCCAAGCAGGAGCAGTTTGAGTCAGGCGTAGTCAGCGCAGGTGGAGCTCGTATCCGCTTGTCTGCGAAATTCTATTTAGTTGCAATTTTCTTTGTAGTCTTCGACCTCGAAGCACTTTACCTGTATGCATGGGCATCTTCTGTTCGTGAAGTAGGTTGGATTGGTTTTGCAACTGCAGCTATCTTTATTTTGGTTTTACTTGTTGGTTTGGTTTACGAATTATCGACAGGCGCACTGAACTGGGCACCTTCAGACAGACGTAAAGCAGCAGGATACAAAGCTAAAATTGGTTCGCCAAATATGGATCTTGCAGAAATTACGCGCTTCAACTCTGTTGAAGAATTGGTTATGGATCCAACTGGTCAAATCCCAGCTCAATCATCTGGTCTTGTGAAAAAATCACAAGTTCAACCCTCTGATAAGGAGTAACTCGGGATGAAATATACATTAACCCGTGCGAATCCGAATGCTGATGAATATCCACTTCAAGAGCGTATCGTTGTAGAAGATCCGCTTCTAGAAGAAGAAGTGAATAAAAATGTGTTCATGACTCGCCTAGAGGATGTAATGCACACAGCAGTGAACTGGGGTCGTAAGAACTCAGTTTGGCCATTTAACTTTGGTACATCTTGCTGCTACGTTGAATATGCAACGACTTTGACCGGTGTGCATGACTTGTCACGTTTCGGTGCAGAAGTTATCCGTGCTTCACCGCGTCAGGCAGACTTGATGATCGTAGCAGGTACATGCTTCGTGAAAATGGCTCCGGTAATTCAACGTCTGTATGAACAGATGCTTGAACCGAAATGGGTTATTTCAATGGGTGCGTGTGCGAACTCAGGTGGTATGTACGATATTTATTCAGTCGTACAAGGTGTGGACAAGATTATTCCGGTAGATGTATACGTTCCGGGCTGCCCACCACGTCCTGAAGCATTGATCCAGGCATTAATGCTGTTACAAGACCAAATTCAATTAGAGCGTCGTCCGCTGTCTGCGGTAATCGGTGATGATCTTAAGCCAGTGTATAAGCCAAAGATGATACCGGAACGTGACCGTAAGAAAGACCAGCGTGTGGCTGTGAAGAACTTACGCTCTATGGATGAAATTAAATAATTTAAACGACCGGTTTTTTGTTGTGCACCCGCTATGGGTGTAGTTGTCGTTTAGGTTGACTGAATTTGTATTAAATAGGAAGCCAAGCCAATGGCTGAAACTGACATTGCTATGCCAGAATCAACAGCAGTTGATTCACGCCCAGCATTTGCCATCATTGAAGAGCTCAAAACCAAGTTTGGTGAGAACTTCTTTGTGCAAACGACTTTCGAGGATTTCCCGACAGTTTGGGTTGAGCGCGCACGTGTACAAGAAGTACTAATGTTCTTGCGTACCGTGCCACGTCCATACGTGATGCTATTCGACTTGTCTGCAGTAGATGAGCGTTTACGTACGCACCGTGACGGTTTGCCTGCGTCAGAATTCACAGTGTTCTATCATTTATTATCTTTAGAGCGTAACTGTGACATTCGTATTAAAGTTGCATTAAGCGACAGCGATCTGAATATTCCGACCGCAACGAATATCTGGCCAAATGCGAACTGGTATGAGCGTGAAGCTTATGACATGTTCGGCATCAATTTCGAAGGGCATCCAATGCTCCGTCGTATCTTGTTGCCAACCTACTGGGAAGGTCACCCGCTACGTAAAGAATATTCTGCACGTGCAACGGAATATACACCGTATATGCAGAACCAAGCCAAACAAGACTTCGAGCAAGAACACCTTCGCTTTGTTCCTGAAGATTGGGGCTTAAAGCGTGGTAATAAAGACGAAGACTTCATGTTCCTGAACTTGGGTCCTAACCACCCATCTGCGCATGGAGCATTCCGTGTAATTTTGCAGTTGGATGGTGAAGAAGTGAAAGACTGTGTGCCAGATATTGGCTATCACCACCGTGGTGTGGAAAAGATGGCTGAACGTCAAACTTGGCATTCATTCATTCCTTATACTGACCGTGTGGACTACTTAGGTGGTTGTGCTCAAAACATGCCGTATGTGATGGGTGTGGAACAACTGGCAGGTATTACTGTGCCAGACCGCGCACAATGTATTCGTGTCATGATGTCGGAACTGTTCCGTATCAATAACCACTTGCTGTACATCGGTACTGCGATTCAGGATGCCGGCGGTATGACCCCAGTATTCTATATGTTCGCTGACCGTCAGAAAGTGTATGACATCGTGGAAGCGATTACTGGTTACCGTATGCATCCAGCATGGTTCCGTATCGGTGGTACTGCACATGATTTGCCAAATGGTTGGGAAAAACTGGTTCGAGACTTGCTCGACTGGATGCCTAAACGTTTGAACGAATACTATACTGCAGCACTGAAAAACTCTGTATTCATGGGTCGTACCCGTAATGTGGCTCAGTACGATGCGAAATCTGCATTGGCATGGGGTGTAACAGGTACTGGTCTGCGTGCGACAGGTATCGACTTTGATGTTCGTAAATACCGTCCATACAGTGGTTATGAAAACTATGACTTCGAAGTGCCAGTTGAGTACGAAGGCGATGCATATGCTCGTGTGATTGTTCACTTCCGTGAAATCGAACAGTCACTGAAAATCATTAAGCAGTGTCTAGAGAATATGCCTTCTGGCGCGTACAAAGCGGACCATCCGCTGGCTGTTCCACCACCAAAAGACAAAACATTACAAGATATTGAAACCTTGATTACGCACTTCTTAAGCGTTTCTTGGGGCCCTGTAATGCCTGCAGGTGAATCATCTGTGATGGCAGAGGTGGTGAAAGGTGCGTCGACTTATTATCTGACTTCAGACAAGTCAACCATGAGTTACCGTACCCGTATTCGTACACCAACTTTCACGCATTTACAGCAAATGCCTTCTGTGATTAACGGCAGTCTTGTATCTGACTTAATCATTTATTTAGCGACAATCGACGTCGTAATGGCTGACGTGGATCGCTAAGGGGTAAACGCATTATGATGATTTTGACTGATAAAAAGCCACGTGTGAATGTTGAAGGGATTTTAACTTCGGAAGAAATCCACGAAATTGAACATCACATTGGGCATTACCCGTACCCACGTGCAGCGTGTCTTGATGCGCTCAAATGTGTACAACGCCGTAATGGCTGGGTAGACGATGCTCAAATGAATGCCATCGCGCAAATGCTCAGCATGAGCCTTGCCGATTTGGAAGGGGTTGCAACGTTCTATAACCGTATTTACCGTCAGCCAGTGGGTCGTCACGTAATTTTACTGTGTGACTCAATTGCGTGTTTCTTGATGGGTGCGGAGACTTTAGCAGAAGCATTCCAGCGTGAATTGGGTATCCAGTTCGGCCAAACCACAGCGGATGGCCGTTTTACCTTGCTTCCAATTTGCTGCCTAGGTAACTGTGACAAAGGTCCAACCCTCATGATTGATGAAGACACTCACGGTCTCGTGGAAGTGACATCAATTAAACAGTTATTGGAGAAGTATGTATGAATACCGAACCAAAACCAATTTATGGCGACGGTAACCCGGAAACGCATCCACTGACTTGGCGTCTGAGCAAACAAGCAAATGTCCGTCACGTTGATGATTACGAAGCGCTTGAAGGCTATGCAGGCTTTAAAAAAGCCCTGTCTATGACACCGAAAGAAGTGCTGGAAGTTGTAAAAGCAGCAACCGTAAAAGGTCGTGGTGGTGCAGGCTTCCCGGCAGGGATCAAATGGTCGCTGATGGCGCCAAATGACAATTCAGGTCCACGTTACCTGATTTGTAATGCCGATGAGATGGAACCAGGTACCTTCAAAGACCGTCTGTTGATGGAAGATCTTCCTCACCAGCTGATCGAAGGTATGCTGATTGCAGCTTATACCCTTGAAGCAACTCAAGGTTATATCTTCATCCGTGGTGAATACATCGAAGCGGCGAAATACCTGAACGAAGCGCTTGAACAGGTTCGTGCCAAAGGTTATCTGGGTGACAACATCCTGGATTCTGGCTGGAGCTTCGAGTTACACGTGCATACCGGTGCGGGTCGTTATATCTGTGGTGAAGAAACTGCATTGATTAACTCGCTTGAAGGTCGCCGTGCAAACCCGCGTACCAAACCACCATTCCCGCAGGTTGCAGGTGCTTGGGGTCGTCCTACAATTGTGAACAACGTAGAGACCTACAACAACTTGCCAGCCATCATGTTGCGTGGCCCAGAATGGTACATCGGTCTGTCTGCAGGCAAATCGAAAGATCCTGGCACAAAAATTTATGGTGCTTCAGGTAAGGTGAAATTCCCAGGTCTATGGGAACTACCATTCGGTACCACTGCACGTGAAGTGATTGAAGAACATGCCGGTGGTATGCGTGACGGCCTGAAGCTGAAAGCATGGTTACCCGGTGGTGCATCAACTGACTTCCTGGCTGCCGAGCATATCGATCTTCCGATGGATGCGGAAAGCATCATGAAAGCAGGTTCACGTTTAGGTACCTGTCTATTGATGGTGGTTGATGAAACTCAATGTATGGTTTCAGCGACTCGTAACCTCGAAGAATTCTTTGCGCGTGAATCATGTGGCTGGTGTACACCTTGCCGTGATGGCTTACCTTGGGCGGTGAAAGCGCTTAAAGCACTTGAAGATGGTACTGGCAAGAAAGAAGATATCGATCACTTACAAGAACTGACTCGTAAGCTTTGGATTGGTAAAACTTTCTGTGCTCACGCACCAGGTGCTATGGAACCGTTAATGGGCGCACTCAAACATTTCCGTGGCGAATTTGAAGCGAAAGTCGTAAATGCTGCCGCTCAAACCCGCAACGTAGAACAAGCTTAAGGAATTCGACTATGGCTACAATTCATGTCGATGGAAAATCGTATGAAGTCAACGGCTCGGAAAACTTGCTGCAAGCATGTTTGAGTCTTGGCATCGACATCCCATACTTTTGTTGGCATCCATCCTTAGGTTCTGTCGGTTCTTGCCGTCAATGTGCTGTGACTCAATACGCGAATCCAGAAGATACGCGTGGTCGTTTGGTCATGTCATGTATGACACCGGCTGCTGACAATACCTACATCTCGATTGAAGACAAAGAAGCAAAAGATTTCCGTGCTTCCGTTGTTGAATTCTTGATGACCAATCACCCGCACGACTGTCCAGTCTGTGAAGAGGGTGGCCACTGTCACCTGCAAGATATGACCGTGATGACACAACATGACCGTCGTCGTTACCGGTTCACCAAGCGTACGCATTACAACCAAGAACTTGGTTCGTTCATTGCGCACGAGATGAACCGTTGTATCGCATGTTACCGTTGTGTTCGTTATTACAAAGACTATGCGGGCGGTACGGATTTCGGCGTATATGCAAACGCTTCTCGCGTTTATTTCGGTCGTCCGGAATCAGGTACTTTGGAATCTGAATTCTCAGGTAACCTGACTGAAGTTTGTCCGACTGGTGTATTCACCGATAAGACTCACTCAGAACGCTATAACCGTAAATGGGACATGCAGTACGCACCAAGCGTATGTCATGGCTGTTCTTCAGGTTGTAACATCTCTCCGGGTGAGCGTTATGGCGAGCTTCGCCGTGTTGAAAACCGTTTCAATGGTGAAGTTAACCAATACTTCCTGTGCGATAAAGGTCGTTTCGGTACCGGTTATGTAAACCGTAAAGACCGTCCTCGTCAGCCACAGTTCCGTACTGGTACGAATGTAGAAACAGTTTCTGTTGATACCGCACTGGATACCGTAATTGCGAAAATCCAGGGCAAAAAAGTTCTGGGGATCGGTTCACCACGTGCATCACTTGAAGCTAACTTCGCACTACGTGAGTTAGTTGGTCAAGACAACTACTCAACTGGTATGGCTCAAAAAGAGCAAAATCTGGTTGAGCTGGCTGCATCGATCATGCAAACCGAGGGTGTTTATAACCCGAACATGCGTGAAATCGAAAGCTATGATGCGGTACTGATTCTAGGTGAAGACCTGACTCAAACTGCGCCACGTATGGCTTTATCTGTTCGCCAAGCTGCGAAAAATAAAGGCAAGGAAATGGCTGCAGAGCGCCGTACCCAAGAATGGCTGGCTGAACCTGTACAACGTATTGCCCAAGATGCGAAATCTCCGATTTACATTCTGGCTGCAACACAAACACGTTTGTCTGACGTTGCAGAAGGTGAAGTAGTTGCTTCTCCAAATGACATCGCACGTTTAGGCTTCGCGATTGCTGCGGGCGTGAAAGGTGAAATCATCACTGGTCTTGATGACGATGCGAAAGCATTTGCACAAACCATTGCAGATACGTTGAAAGCTGCGAAGAAACCACTGATTATCTCTGGTACAAGTCTACAAGACGCAACCATCATGGAAGCTGCTGCACAAGTCGCACAAAACCTGGGTAATGCGGGCTTGACCTTGACTGTTCCTGAAGTGAACTCAATGGGGCTGGCAATCTTCGGTGGTCAAAGCCTTGAACAAGCATTTGCACAAGACTATGACACTGTCCTAATTGTAGAAAACGATCTATACCGTCGTTTACCAGCAGCTCAGGTTGATGCTGCGCTTGCAGGTAAACAAGTGATCGTATTGGATCACTCTGAAACTGCGACTGTGAAGAAAGCCAACATCGTATTGTCTGCTGCTTCATTTGCTGAAGGTGATGGTACTGTCGTTTCTCAAGAAGGCCGTGCACAACGTTTCTATCAAGTGTATGACCCTAACTACTACAATCCGGAACTTGCGATCAAAGAATCTTGGCGCTGGTTACACGCACTGGAAACAGGCGTACAAGGCAAAGCGATTTCCTGGACTGTACTGGATGATGTGATCGAGTCAGTAGCAAGTAACGTTCCTGCACTTGAAGGTATTCTGGATGTAGCACCAGATGCAGGCTTCCGTGTCCATGGTCTGAAAGTGGCACGTGAACCACGTCGTTATTCAGGTCGTACTTCGATGCGTGCGCCATTGTCTGTACATGAGCCGAAACAGCCTACTGATAAAGACACTGCATTAACATTCTCTATGGAAGGTTATGTCGGTGATGAGACTCCATCTTCACTGGTACCATTTGCTTGGGCTGCAGGCTGGAACTCACCACAAGCCTGGAACAAATACCAGGATGAAGTGGGCGGTCATTTAAAAGGAGGTGATTCAGGCGTTCGTTTATTCGACCGTTTACCAAAACGTCCAGCGCGTAGCTTCGTTGCACCAGCACCTGTGCTTGTAAATGCTGAAAGCTTCCGTCTGGTACCAATGCATCACATCTTTGCATCTGGCGAGTTCACCATTAAAACTCCGGCAATGGAATCACGTATTCCTGACGCAGTATTTGCAGTGGGCGAACAGGATGCTACACGCTTGAACCTGCAAGACGGTCAGAAGATCACTGTGAAAGCAGGCGAGACTTCAATTGTTCTTCCTGTACAAGTGATTGAATACTTACCAACAGGTTATATTGGCTACCCAATTGGTCTTGCACCAACGGTATCTCTTGCAGAGCCTGTTTCAGTCGCGGTAGGAGCGTAATTCATGGAACAAGAATTAATCCGTCAAACGCCGTTGTGGGCTGAAAACTGGCCAATCGCCTATTCAGTACTTCAAGCGATCGTGATCTTACTGGTTGTAGTACTGATCGCTGCGTTGATGTCTTTTATTGAACGTCGTTTACTCGGCTTGTGGCAAGACCGTTACGGTCCGAACCGTGTAGGTCCGGGCGGTATGTTCCAGATTGTTGCCGACATGCTGAAAATCATGTTCAAGGAAGACTGGACACCAAAATTTGCTGATAAATTGACTTTCCGTATGGCTCCAGCAGTTGCGATGGCAACTGCGGTGCTGTCGTTCATGGTTATTCCTGTATCACCTTACTTAGGTGTTGCAGACATGAGTATCGGTCTGTTGTTCTTCATGGCAATGGCAGGTATTGCGGTATATGCAGTACTGTTTGGTGGTTGGTCTTCTAACAACAAATACGCATTGCTTGGTGGTCTACGTTCAGCAGCACAAACCATTTCTTATGAAGTGTTCTTGGGTATTTCCCTGATGGGTGTAGTGGCAATTGCCGGTTCATTCAACATGCGTGAGATCGTAGAAGCACAGAAAGATGTATGGTTTATTATTCCTCAGTTCTTAGGCTTCCTGATCTTCGTGGTTGCAGGTGTTGCGGTAACTCACCGTCACCCATTTGACCAACCAGAAGCGGAACAGGAACTGGCGGAAGGTTACCACGTAGAATATGGCGGTATGAAATGGGGGATGTTCTTCGTTGCGGAATACGTAAACGTAGTACTGATCTCTGCATTGATCGTAACCCTGTTCTTCGGTGGCTGGTTAGCACCATTTGGTCTTGATTTCCTTCCACCAGCATTCTGGTTCATTATTAAAACAGCATTCTTCGTAATGATGTTTGTATTGGCGCGTGGTTCTTTAATGCGTCCACGTTATGACCAGGTGATGAACTTTGGTTGGAAAATTTGCTTGCCATTGGCGTTGGTTAACCTTTTGGTGACTGGTGCTGTGATTCTGTTGAATCAGGCCTAAGACAGCAGGGAGAACAAAATGTTTAAATTTCTAGCTGGATTCGGGTCAATCGTTCGTACGTTGTTCATGGTATTTACCCATGCAACGCGCAAACGTGACACCATTTTATATCCGGAAGTGCCAGCCGAAGAAATCGTGCCACCACGTTTCCGTGGTCGTATCGTATTAACGCGTGACCCAGATGGCGAAGAGCGTTGTGTGGCATGTAACCTGTGTGCGGTTGCATGTCCGGTAGGCTGTATTTCACTACAAAAAGCAGAACGTGAAGATGGTCGTTGGTATCCGGAATTTTTCCGTATCAACTTCTCTCGCTGTATTTTCTGCGGTATGTGTGAAGAAGCATGTCCTACGACTGCGATTCAGATGACACCAGATTTCGAATTGGGCGAATATGTTCGTCAAGACTTAGTCTACGAAAAAGAACACTTACTGATTTCTGGTCCTGGTAAATATCCTGACTATAACTTCTACCGTGTAACCGGTATGGCAGTTGCTGGTAAGGACAAAGGTCAGGCACAGCGTGAAAGTGCGCCTGTTGATGTACGGAGTCTATTACCATGATGTGGCCATTTTATTTAATGGCCCTTGTGGCCATCGTCTCTACGGTTCGTGTGGTAACTAACACGAACCCGGTACATGCTTTATTAAGCCTGATCGTTTCACTCCTTGCTGTAGCAGGGCTGTTCCTGATCGTGGGTGCACCATTTGCGGGTGCGCTTGAAGTCATCGTTTATGCTGGCGCGATCATGGTGTTATTCGTGTTCGTGGTAATGATGCTGAACCTGGGCGAACAGACTGTTGCTCAGGAACGCAAATGGTTGACTTCATCAGCGTGGGCTTATCCGGCATTGATGAGCTTCCTGATTGGTCTGATCTTGGTTTGGGTACTTAAATCAGATTACGTGCAGCCTTCAATGGTGATGGGCACAGAAATGGTCGGTCCTAAAGCGGTAGGTCAATCACTCTTTACGCAATACTTATTGTTGGTAGAAGTTGCCGCGATGTTATTGCTTGCATCACTTGTTGCAGCATTCCATTTGGGTAAACGTGAACCAGGTGCAGAAGAGGAACAACAATAATGGGCAACATCCCTTTAGAGCATGGTTTGATCGTTGCATCCATTCTTTTTGCACTGGGTTTTTACGGTGTAATGGTGCGACGCAACCTGCTATTCATTTTAATGAGCCTTGAAATCATGATGAATGCTGCTGCTTTGGCATTCGTCCTGGCGGGCAGTGCATGGGCACAGCCTGATGGTCAAATCATGTTTATCCTGATTCTGACCCTTGCTGCGGCAGAGGCGTGTATCGGTCTTGCGATCGTCCTTCAGTTCTATCATCGCTTCCATCATCTGGATGTGGATGCTGCTAGTGAGATGCGCGGATGAGTTATTTATATCTAACAATTTTATTCCCGCTCATTGGCTTCGTCCTTTTAGCGGCAGGGCGTCATAAGCTTCCTGAAACAGTTGCAGCCATTATTGGTGTAGGGGCTGTGGGGTTATCGGCATTGTTCGCACTCATTGCGGGTATGGACTTTGTCAACAATGGTTCTACCGCAGTAGTACAACCTCTTTGGACCTGGTTCAATGTCGGTGGTTTTGCACCGGGCATCAGCCTGCACCTGGACGGTTTGTCTCTGTTGATGCTGGGCATGGTGACAGGCGTTGGTTTCCTGATCCATATCTTTGCATCATGGTACATGCGTGGTGAACAAGACTTCGCACGTTTCTTCTCTTACTTCAACCTGTTCGTTGCAAGCATGTTATTGCTGGTACTGGGTGACAACTTGGCGTTGTTATTCCTGGGTTGGGAAGGTGTAGGTCTGTGTTCTTATCTGCTGATTGGTTATTACTACCAAAACCCTGCAAACGGTGTGGCAGCGATCAAGGCATTTACCGTTACCCGTATTGGTGACGTATTCCTGCTGATTGCCATGTTCTTGCTGTTCCAGCAATTCGGTACGCTAAATACTCAGTACATCGTAGAAAATGCTGCGGCTGTGATGACTCAAAGCTCATCATTGACCATCTGGACTGCGTTAATGCTGTTCTTGGGTGCTGCTGGTAAATCTGCACAGATTCCACTGCAAACCTGGTTGGCAGATGCGATGGCAGGTCCGACTCCTGTTTCTGCATTGATCCACGCTGCAACAATGGTAACAGCAGGTGTTTACCTGTGCTGCCGTCTGTTCACAGTATTTGAACTTGCACCTGAAGTGATGATGTTCATCTCAATTACTGGTGCGGTGACATTGCTGGTGGCTGGTTTTGCTGCATTGGTACAAACAGACATCAAACGTATCCTTGCTTACTCAACCATGAGTCAGTTGGGCTATATGTTTATGGCTGTAGGTGCTGAAGCATACCAGGCGGGTCTGTTCCATATGCTGACTCACGCATTCTTCAAGGCATTATTATTCTTGTCTTCTGGTGCAGTGATTCTGGCTTACCACCACGAACAAAATATCTTCAAGATGGGCGGTCTGTTCTACAAGAACAAATTCCTGTTTGCATGTTTCGCCATTGGTGGCGGTGCATTGGCTGCAATTCCATTCATCACTGTGGGCTTCTTCTCAAAAGATGCAATCCTGGGTGCGGTTTGGGTACAAGGCCAATCAATCGCAGTTTACAGCACACTTTACTGGGTGGGTGTAATCGGTGCGTTCCTGACTTCGATCTATACATTCCGTCTGATCTGGGTGGTATTCTTCGGTAAAGAAAACACACCTTACCATGCAATCAAGGGTGTAACTTACTGGGGTCCATTGGCAATTCTTACAGTACTTTCAACTTTCGTGGGTGCAGCATTAAAAGCGCCTGTGGAAAGTATTTTGAATGCGGCTAAACTTCCTGCATTTGAAATTCCGGAAGCACTTGAACATGGCATGCATACTGCAGAATACACAGCAGTAGGTATTGCACTGGTAGGTCTTGCAATTGGCGTGGTGCTGTTTGCTTTTGCTTACAACGCTGTGAAATCTTTTGCGAAAACTTCTCTGGGTGCGGGCCTTGCCAACATCTGCCGTAATGCACTTGGTTTTGACAAGCTGTATGACATCGTTTTTGTGAAGCCTTATTTGTTCTTCGCGAAACTGTTCGGCCGTGATCCGATTGATGGCTTCTGGCTAGTGCTGCCTGCACTGGTTAAAGGTGGTCATAGCTTTACCAGTTCACGTCAAACAGGTTCACTGCGTGAATATGCATCTAGTATGGGGCTCGGTGTCGTTGTCCTACTGATGATCTTGCTCGTGATTCAGGTAGTGGGGAAATAAAATGGAAGCTCCAAACAATATTATTTTGCCGGCTCTGATCCTCATTCCGTTCATTGCAGGTTTTATTTGCTGGTTGGTCGATAAACTCGACCAACACCTTCCGCGTTATATCGCGCTGATTGGTATGTTAGTGACGCTGGTTTTAACCATCGTCCTTTGGCAGTCGGGTACTTATAACTATGAACTTGGCGGTGCGGCTCCTACGTGGGCAGCCGAGTTCAAATTGCCTTGGATTCAAACCCTGGGCATTAACATTCACCTTGCGGTGGATGGTTTATCTTTACTGATGGTTGGCTTGACTGCACTCCTTGGTGTGCTGGCAGTAGGCTGTTCATGGGGTGAGATTCAGAAAAACGTGGGTTTCTTCCACTTGAACCTTTTATGGTCTCTGGGTGGTGTAATCGGTGTATTCCTGGCGATTGACCTGTTCCTGTTCTTCTTCTTCTGGGAGATGATGCTGGTGCCGATCTACTTCCTGATCGCACTTTGGGGTCATAAAGGGGCAGAAGGCAAGTCACGTGTATATGCTGCAACCAAGTTCTTCATTTACACACAGGTAGCTGGTTTAATCATGCTGATTGGTATCCTTGGTCTGGTGACTGTAGGCTACACCATGACTGGTCAAATCCGTTTCGACTACAACTACCTGATGGGTGTAGCGAACATGCTGGATACACAAGCACCAGCAGTTGCTTATGCATTCATGATCTGTCTATTTATCGGTTTTGCAGTAAAACTTCCAGTTTTCCCATTACACGGCTGGTTACCAGATGCGCATGCACAAGCACCAACAGCGGGTTCTGTTGACCTTGCAGGTATCTTGATTAAGACAGCTGCTTATGGTCTGATCCGTTTCGTGATTCCATTCTTCCCGGCGGCTTCTGCACAGTTTGCAGACATCGCGATCATTTTCGGTTTAATCGGTATCTTCTACGGTGCTTGGTGTGCTTTCCAGCAAACCGATATGAAACGTTTATTGGCGTATACGTCTATTTCACACATGGGCTTCGTTTTACTTGCAATTTATGCAGGTAACATCCTGACCTTCCAAGGTCTGATGATCATGATGCTGGCTCACGGTCTGTCATCTGCGGCGCTGTTCATTATGTGTGGTCAGGTGTACGAACGTGTTCATACACGTGATATGCGTTTGATGGGTGGTATTCGTGGTCAGTTCCCATACCTTGCATTCTTCCTGATGTTCTTCATCGCGGCGCTTGTCGGTATTCCAGGTCTAGGTAACTTCATTGGTGAGTTCCTGATCCTGATGGGTTCATTCGGTAAATTCCCTGCATTCACAATCCTCGCTGCAATCAGCCTGGTATTTGCGGGTCTGTACGGTTTGATTCTGATCCATAAAGCGTTGTTTGGTGTTCCAAACGAAGAGCAAAAACAGCACTACACAAATCCGTTAAAAGATTTAAATGCACGTGAAGTGGTAATTTTGCTGATCTGTGCATTTGGTCTAGCATGGCTTGGTCTATACCCACAAAGCTTCCTTGACGTTTCTAACTCAAGCATGGCGTGGTTAGCGAATAGCTACATTCCTGTGTCTGAAGCAGCTGATGCTGTGCAGCAAGCTGCCGTTTCAGCTGAAAATGTGGAGATCCAATAAGCCATGAACTTCACAATGTCTTTTTCTGAGCTTATGCCTCTAGCACCTGTGATGATCGTGTCATTGACTGCGATCGTCGTGATGTTGCTTACTGCAATTAAGCGTAACCATAACTTAGTTGCGACTACGACAGTCATCGGTCTAAACCTGGCGGCGTTGTACATTCTGTTCGTTCTGTTAGCGGGTCAATTTGCACCTGCCAATGTAATGAATCTGTTCCTCGTAGATCCGTTTACGATGCTGTATCAGTTTGTGATTATTGTGGCTGCACTGGCGTGCAGTACCTTGTCACATGCTTATATTGAAACCTATAAAGATAACCGTGAAGAACTATACATCCTGATGCTGACCTCCGTTGCCGGTGCGATGCTGATGGTGGCAAGTTCTCACTATGCATCTTTCTTCATTAGCCTTGAGCTCATGTCGATCCCTGTATATGGCTTATTGGCGTATACACATCAGCGTTCTCAATCGCTTGAAGCAGGTGTGAAATATCTGGTGCTTTCAGCAACTGCATCTGCAATGTTGTTGATGGGTATGGCATATGTTTATGCATATACAGGTTCTCTAAGCTTTGTCGCTGAACCAGGCAAACTGTTAACTGCATTCAGTCAACCTGCTGTAGTAATTGGTCTGGCACTGATCGTATTCGCTGTGGGCTTTAAACTGTCACTGGCTCCATTCCACAAATGGACACCAGACGTATACGCAGGTGCTCCAGCACCAGTTGCAACTTTCCTTGCAACTGTGTCTAAAGTGGCAATGCTGGGTCTGTTTGTGCGTTATGTATTGTCTTCAGGTTTAATCTTGGCAGACAGCTTCGTCACCATCATTACGATCCTTGCAGTGCTTTCGATTCTTGCTGGTAACTTGCTGGCAGTGAAACAGGTGAACCTGAAACGTATCCTTGCATATTCTTCAATTGCTCACTTCGGTTATGTACTGGTTGCCATCGTTTCTGCACGTAACTCTGACTTCCTGCAAATCCAGGGCTTCGCGACTTTTGAAAGTGTAAACGTCTATATCATCACGTATGTATTGACTACGATTGGTGCTTTCGGTGTGGTAACGCTGATGTCTAGTCCGTATAACAATACAGATGAAGCAGGTAGCCTGGCGGAGTACCGCGGTCTGTTCTGGCGCCGTCCAGTATTAACTGCTGTATTAACTGTGATGATGCTGTCTCTAGCAGGTATTCCATTAACAGCGGGCTTCATCGGTAAGTTCCTAGTTGTGAAAACTGCAGTTGCAGGCGAGTCTTGGTTCCTTGCTGCGATGGTTATCCTAGGTTCAGGTATTGGTCTGTACTACTACCTGCGTGTGATGGTTGTCATGTATATGACTCCACCAGAAACACCACGTCTTGACGCTGTAAATCACTGGGGTCAGAAAGTCGGCGGTATCATGGTATTGCTTGTCGCATTACTGGTACTGGTGATCGGTGTTTATCCAGATCCAATCATTGCGCTGTCTCGCTATGCGTTCTTCGCAATGTCGCCTGAATTACAACAGTTTATTTTCACTTTGGTTCAAAGTGGTTTTAACTAATTCAGCGCAAGTTTGAAGTTATTACAAAAAAGCCTCCACGATTGGGGGCTTTTTTAGTTAAACAAATCCGGAAAAGTCTTTATAATAGCGGAAATTTATCTTTAACCTTCTAGGTGTTCTCCCGTGGCAATCCATGAAATCCGTCATCCTTTAATTCGACATAAACTCGGTTTACTGCGTCGTGCAGACATCAGTACAAAGAACTTCCGTGAGCTGGCTCAGGAAGTGACTATGCTTTTGACTTATGAAGCGACCAAGGATCTTCCTGTCGTTGAACATGAGATTGACGGCTGGAACGGACCAGTGACTGTAGACCGCATTGCAGGCAAGAAAATTACTGTGGTGCCGATTCTGCGCGCGGGTATTGGTATGCTGGATGGTTTCCTGAATCTGATTCCAAGTGCCAAAGTCTCTGTACTGGGTCTGGAACGTGATGAAGAAACCCTACAGGCACGTACTTACTATAAAAAACTGGTTCCAGACGTACAAAACCGTCTTGCGATGATCATTGATCCAATGCTGGCGACTGGTTCTTCTCTGGTTGCTGCGATTGACGTATTGAAAGCCAGCGGCTGTAAAGATATTCGTGTGATGGTATTGGTCGCAGCACCTGAAGGCATTAAACGTGTTGAAGAAGCTCATCCAGATGTGGTGATTTTCACTGCGGCGATTGATCATGGCTTGAATGAAAATGGTTACATCGTTCCAGGTTTGGGCGATGCGGGTGACAAGATTTTTGGTTCAGTTCAAAAAGACTAATATTTTTGAAAATGAACAGAAAAGGGGCTTTTACAGCCTCTTTTTTATATACTGAATACTGACAGATACAGAGTAGGGGACGTTTATGACTTCCGAGCAATACCAAGGAAAAGTAAAACAGTACAATCCAGAAAAAGGATTTGGTTTTATTTCTTCACCTGAAGGTGAGGTATTTTTTCATATCTCGGATTTCCCCGCCGATTCAGGTGAACCGAAGCGCAATGACCGGGTAAAATTCAATGTGGTTCAAAATGGTGATAAGTACAAAGCTATTAAAATTGAACGCGTAGCTGATAAGTCCAAGAAAGCGAAAAAAGCCCAGGCTGTCGCGGTAAATACTTCAATTACCACTGAATTATTGTCTAGCTTAAAACGTTAAATTTTTACTTTCCATTTAAACTGAAAAGGGGCTTTAGAGCCTCTTTTTATTTGATTTTTATTTAATGTAATTTTATAACGGTTTTTTTAACTTAAATGCTATGCGATGTTGCTAAAACAATAAAATACCTACTAAAGCTCACAATATATCTTATGGCCTTCCACTTAAAATACGCATCTATGATGATTCAGGGACATATATCATGTTTACAGATGGAAGAGTTAAAACCTATGACTCCCTAAGCGGGACCGGAAGCATTGAACTGGCAAACACGGCACAGGAGTTAGGTTTCCAGTTACAGCAATTACCTTCACCTGAAATAATGCCTCAAGTTGGGGAACGGCTTAAATTCAGAATCATTGAAGAACAAAATAAGATTCAACTGGACAATATGGTGCGTCTAGATATTAAACCCCAACAGGAATTTGTTCCTGAAGTAGTCGTACTACCATCTCTAGCACCTGCCGTGGTGGCTGTTCCAGTACGTAACAGTATTTTCTTTAGTCCTACACTCTGGCTGGCTTTTGTATCAGCGCTTGGCTTCATGATATTTGGAGAAATTTAGCTCAGTCTTCAGTTTTTAATAAGATATTTGTCCCATTCTTAAAAAAGCGCCTTGTGGCGCTTTTTTAATTTGAACAGAAATTTAGGCTTCACAGAATTTCATAAAAGCTTTTAAACCTGGACCTTGATACTTCTGACGGTGTACCAGCATAAATAATGGACGGGTCAGAGACCAGAAAGGTGTATCAAGAATCACCAACTGACTTTTTTCACGTAAAGGTTCAATTGCCAGTTTAGAAATACAGGACATACCTATGCCACCTGCCACTATCTTCAGAATTGCCTCGTTATGACCGAGTGTCAAACGGATATTAGCATCTGGAACATCTTGCAGAATGGCATTGTCAAAGACTTCGCGCGTACCTGAACCTTCTTCACGAAGAATCCATTCTACAGATTTAAAGTCTTCAGCAGTCAGTGGACGGTTTAACTGAGCAAGTGGATGATCCGGAGCACAGCACACAGCGAGTTCATCATCACGCCAATGGATGCATTGCAGCTGTGGCAAGTGGCAGGAACCTTCAATCAGCGCAAGATCCAGCTGGAACTGGTTGACGGCTTCAATCATCTGGCGAGTATTACCCACCTGAAGTTGCAAGTGTGCCTGTGGCTGGATTTTTAAAAAATCCGCCATCAGGTCTGGCATCAGATAGTCGGAAATGGTCAGGGTCGCACCGAGACGCAGGTCAATGCTTTGCAGTTCACCTTTAGCAGCTTGTTCAAAAGCTTCACAGCGACCAAGAATTTCAAGTGCTTGCGGGAGAAGAAAACGACCTAAATCATTCAGCTGTAAACGCTTGCCTAGACGGTCGAATAAAGGTGCGCCAAGACCATCTTCTAAATCTGCTAAAGCCATACTCGCCGCACTTTGGGTGAGTTTGACTGCATCACTGGCTTTGGTGACGGTACCTTCTTGAGCAACTGCTACAAAAACAGCCAACTGGCGTAGAGTCATGCGCATGAATAGAGCCTTAACATTTAAAAAATATTAATAAATTATGCTGTCATGCTACCATGAGCATAGTCTTTGATGCCACGTTTGAATCATGTCTATTGAAAAATTTAGCTTAGAAAAGGTTTTATCTGTACACCGTTGGACCGATACGCTGTTTAGTTTCACCATGGCCAGACCTGCACACTTCAAGTTTACTGCAGGGCAGTTTGCGCGTATTGGCTTGAAGATAGGAGATGAACTCGTTGTCCGGGCATATTCAGTGGTGTCTTCACCTTTCGATGAAACCCTGGAATTTTTCTCAATCGTGGTGCCTGAAGGTAAATTTACTTCAAATTTACAACATCTTAAAGTGGGTGATGAACTTTACCTGGAAAAGATTCCTTATGGCTATCTGACCTTGGCACGTTACCAGCTGCCATTACCACAAGATTTATGGTTACTGGGAACAGGTACAGGTTTGGCGCCATTTTTATCCATGCTGCAAGACTTTGAAACCTGGAATAACTATAAGCAAATTAATCTGGTCTATAGCGTGCGTACGCAAGCTGAACTGGCTTATGTAGAGCGTATTCAGGAAATTGCAGAAAGCTTTGGTGAAGGACATAGCGGTTTTAAATTTATTCCAATTATTACCCGTGATCCTGAAGCAGCATTGCATGACCGTTTACCGGTTCTGATTGCAAATGGTGAACTGGAAAAAGCCGCAGCTATGCAGCTTAATCCTGAAACCAGCCATGTCATGCTCTGCGGTAACCCGGATATGGTTGAAGATACCAAAGAAGCATTAAAAGCACGTGGCTTGACCATGAACCGTCGTGGTGAAGGAAATATTGCAGTCGAGAATTATTGGTAAGCATTATTCTCCCTCGTTCTTCGGGGTGAACAGCATCGCTGCGCAAGGGAAGGGATTAAGTTAAAAAATATTTCCTGAAATCAGAATCCCCTAAATCCCCCTTTAGTAAAGGGAGACTTTTATTTTCTTTAAACACAAAAAAACCTCCATGTCGGAGGTTTTTTACTTTGTATCTCTTAATGGACAAACATATCCATAAAGTCCCGGATTTCCTGGATCGCTGTCTCTACATCAGAGGTCAGCCACGTCGGTTCAAAGAAACCGGCATAATGTTCGATGCGTTCCGCAGGCACGACCAGACGTACCGGACATTCTTCTTCCAGTAAGCGCCATGGAATGATGGGTACGTCATTGTCGAGCCAGGCTGCGACATTACGCACATCAATGATCATTGCATTCACGCAGTCCGGGAATGGCATCACCGACATTTCTTCGGTACGACGACGGAAATATTCCAAATCCTGCCAGCGCAGCAAAAAGCTTGGCTTGCTGAATTCAATAATTCCAATCAGATGCTGATCGCGGGTGTGGTGTAACGCACATTGATGTGTGACGTCAGTGTCAAGATCAAGCGATACACTTTGTTGACGATACGCCATAAAAATCGAGTGTATAAATAGGAGGTGGATGATTATAGCGCATTTCGTACTGATAGGGCAGCGATTCAGTTTGCTTTCCCTAGACAATGGATGAACTGGTACGGCTTATGCATATCCTCAGGGAACAAAGATAAAAACAAAGAGGTTGCTATGTCAGAGTCAAAAAGTGTCATCGATACCGGCGTCACCGAAACAACAGTACAAGAAGATTATTTTGCCCTGCGACAGCTGAAAAAAGGTGCTGTAGGCTGGCTGCTCCTCGTGGGTTTAGGGGTGGCTTATGTGATTTCCGGTGACTTTGCTGGTTGGAATTTTGGTCTGGCTCAGGCGGGTTGGGGTGGGATGTTTATTGCTACTATTGTGGTGGCATTGATGTATCTGTGCATGTGTCTGGCCATGTCGGAAATGTCGACCATGCTGCCGACTGCTGGTGGGGGTTATAGTTTTGCCCGGACTGCTTTTGGTCCCTTTGGTGGCTATCTGACAGGTAGCGCGATCCTGATTGAATATGCGATTGCACCGGCAGCCATTGCCTGTTTCATTGGTGCCTATTGCGAAGCTTTATTTGGCATTGGTGGCTGGATTATTTATCTGGTCAGCTATCTGATCTTTATGGGCTTGCATCTGAAAGGTGCTGGTGAAGCACTTAAAATCATGTTCGTGATTACCGCAATTGCTGCGGTAGCTTTGATGGTATTCATCTTCGGCATGTTGCCGCATTTTAATAGTGCAAACCTGTTTGATATTGCGGTCAGTACTGAAGCGGCGGGTGCCAGCACTTTCCTGCCATTGGGTTATCTCGGTATCTGGGCGGCCGTGCCTTATGCAATCTGGTTCTTCCTTGCTGTTGAAGGCGTACCATTAGCGGCAGAAGAAGCCAAAGATCCGGCAAAATCCTTACCGCGAGGTCTGATTGGTTCCATGCTGATTCTGGCATTCTTTGCGTTAAGTATTCTGTTACTCGGTCCTGGTGCAGCCGGTGCAGATGCCCTTAAAGATTCTGGTGCGCCACTAGTCGATGCCTTGGTTGCAGTCTATGGGTCTAATACCTGGATGGCCAGTTTTGTGAATTTTGTCGGGCTGGCGGGTCTGATCGCGAGTTTTTTCTCGATTATTTATGCCTATTCCCGTCAGATTTTTGCACTGTCACGTGCCGGTTATTTACCGAAAAAATTGTCTTTGACCAACAGCAATCATGCGCCTTATCTGGCGATCATTATTCCGGGGATTATTGGCTTTCTGCTGTCACTTTCAGGTGAAGGTGATCTGCTGATCCTTATGGCCGTTTTTGGCGCGACGATTTCCTATCTCTTGATGATGATGTCTTATATCAAACTCAAAGTATCTCGACCAAATCTGGCACGTCCTTATCAAGCGCCGGGCGGTATTGTCACGGCATCGATTGCTTTAGTGCTTGCAGCCATTGCAGTGGTCGCTGGCTTCCTGGTCGATCCAAAAGTCTGGTTAATGGCAGCTGCGATTTATGTCGTACTGATTCTCTACTTCCTGTTGTATAGCCGTCATCATCTGGTGGCAGGCACACCGGAAGAAGAATTTGCCCGTATTGAGGCAGCAGAAAAGGAATTGAAATAAATCATCTTGAAGGGAGAACATGCTTATGCTGTATCAGATCAATGTGGCCAGTCAGCACTATATTTTTGAAGACTTAAAAACGCTGATGGCCAAGGCTAGCCCTGAACGGTCTGGCGATCAGCTGGCAGGGATTGCTGCCCATGATGCAACTGAGCGGGTTGCTGCACAAATGTGTCTGGCAGAAGTACCATTACAGCAGTTTTTGAATGAAGTTTTAATACCTTATGAACAGGATGAAGTGACCCGACTGATTCTGGATGAACATGATGCCGCTGCCTTCTATCCGATCTCGCATTTTACTCTGGGGGATTTTCGTAACTGGCTGTTGAGTACAGATGCCACCACTGAAAAAATTACGGCCTTAAAAATGGGGCTGATCCCAGAAATGGTGGCAGCGGTCAGTAAAATCATGCGCAACCAGGATCTGATTCTGGTGGCAAAAAAATGCCGGGTGGTGACCCGATTTAGAAACACCATCGGACTGGAAGGACATCTTTCCACCCGCTTGCAGCCGAATCATCCCACCGATGATCTGATGGGAATTTCAGCATCGATCCTGGATGGGCTGATGTATGGCAGTGGTGATGCGGTGATCGGAATCAACCCGGCGACAGATAATCTGCAAAATCTCTCCGAGTTATTAAAATTATTGGATCACATTATTCATGAATATCAGATTCCGACCCAGTCCTGTGTGCTGACCCATATCACTTCAGGGATTCAGTTGGCGAATAAAAATATCCCGATTGACCTGATGTTCCAGTCCATCGCGGGAACTGAAAAAGCCAATACCGGCTTCGGCATTAATCTGGAACTTTTACAGGAAGGTTATGAAGCGACTTTAAGCCTGAAACGTGGCACAGTGGGTCAGAACGTGATGTATTTTGAAACCGGACAGGGCAGTGCTTTGTCCAGTAATGGTCATCATGGGGTCGATCAGCAAACTCTGGAAGCACGTGCCTACGCCGTGGCACGTAAATTTAACCCTTTATTGGTCAATACCGTGGTCGGCTTTATCGGCCCGGAATATCTGTATAACGGTAAGCAGATTATCCGGGCAGGACTGGAGGATCATTTCTGTGGCAAGCTGCTCGGCGTGCCGATGGGTTGTGATATTTGCTATACCAACCATGCCGATGCAGATCAGGATGACATGGATATCTTGCTGACTCTACTCGCCAATGCCGGACTGAATTTTATCATGGGGATTCCGGGTTCAGATGATGTGATGCTGAACTATCAAACTACCTCTTTCCATGATGCTTTATATATTCGTCAGTTATTAGGCTTAAAACCGGCGCCTGAATTTGACCACTGGCTGCAACAGCAGGGTATTCTTTCTCAGCAAGCCCATCAGTTGCAGTGGCCGACTGAATTACCCAAACAGTTTTCCCGTTTGATGCTGTCTTAAGGAGTGATGATGAAACTGGTTCCTGATGTGCAATTTCAGTCACAGCTGCAAGACAATCCCTGGCAACAGCTCAAAGCCTATACCGATGCGCGTATAGCCTTAGGCCGGGCAGGTGGCAGTTTACCAACCCGACCAAGTCTGGAGTTTCAGCTGGCACATGCTCAAGCCAAAGATGCTGTGCTTAAATCACTTGCTGCTGATCAACTTAAAGAAAGTCTAAGCAGGACTGGTCTAACGATTTTAGACATTGAAAGCCAGGCAGTGGAAAAGGACCTTTATTTAAAACGCCCGGATTTGGGTCGTATCCTGTCTGATGAGTCTAAAACGATGTTACAGCAATACCGGAATGAACATCAGGACACTTGGGATGTGGTGATTGTCGCGGGAGATGGGCTATCTGCACGTGCTATTGAAGAAAATACACCACACTTTATTCCTGCTTTGGTAGAAGCTTGCAAAGTGCAAGGCTGGAGGGTCGCACCTCTAATTATTGCCCGTGGTAGCCGTGTCGCACTGGGAGATGAGGTTGCAGAAATTTTAAAAGCCAAAATGCTGGTGATGCTCATTGGTGAACGCCCAGGGTTGAGTTCTCCGGATAGTATGGGAATTTATTATACTTATAATGCTTTTAAAGGCTGCCATGATGCACTCAGAAACTGTATCTCCAATGTTCGTCCGGCAGGTCTGTCCTATCCGCTGGCGATCCAACGCTTAATCGCACTCATGCAAAAATCCTGTGCATTGCAGCTTTCGGGCGTACAGCTAAAAGATGAACATGAAACATTGGTTGAAGTTCGGCATGAGCCAGGCAAAGGATTATTTAAATAACCAATAGTGTAGAAACTTCTACGCTGTTACAGACTTACACGCCGTCACCATCTCACTTATTTTTGTCACACAAGTTAAAAAATCAACTTGTTATGATGAAATCCACACATGAATAAAAAACAGTGAGGATGGTTATGGCTAATGATTTCAACAAAACACCACCTTCAGGCTATGATGAAGATACACGGCAGAAGAAAAGAATTCCTGTCTATATTTTAATTTTAGTAGGTGTCTTCCTGCTGGCAT
This sequence comes from Acinetobacter sp. HA, assembly GCF_000264725.1. Classification (NCBI taxonomy): domain Bacteria; kingdom Pseudomonadati; phylum Pseudomonadota; class Gammaproteobacteria; order Moraxellales; family Moraxellaceae; genus Acinetobacter; species Acinetobacter sp. HA. Next base: position 33,909 of record NZ_AJXD01000098.1, read on the forward strand.
TGCTACTTTATATGTTTGCCGATATTAAGCCTTCACCAGAAGAAGCACCTCCGGGTCATCCAAATCCGCAAGCTCAACCAGCAACCATGAACAATACGACCCCAGCTCAGTCAGAGGAAGGGCGTAGTCAGGATCTGAATCAGCCTGCGAACTTAAGTGGTGTTACTGGTACGACTGAAGCCACCGCAGAAGATACAGCGGGAGGTATGAATGTTGGTATAGCAACCGACTCAGAAGGATCTAGTCGAGGTGCTGGTCAGTAAGCACCCTCTTAAAAAGCCCTGGTTAAGAATCAGGGCTTTTTTGCAATCTAATGTGCGGATTTGTTGTAGTTGTGCATTTCTCAATTGAATAAAAAAAAGCTCCAATTCTAATGTGAATAATGCATGACAGACGGCTTTACAACTTTCCAAAAAAGAAGTCTGTAAATACTTATAAATAAAGTAAAACCATAGAGGGCATGACAACATGAATGAATATATGAGAGGCCCAGGCGGTTATGATGCCATGTACTATTGGGAACAGTTTCATCCCATATTAAGTGCAGTGGCGATCCTGCTGATAGGCTGGGTTATTGCATTACTGGTCTCTGCAGGCGTAAAAAAAATCCTGCAAAAGCTTGGAACCAATGAGCGGCTAAACCATGCGACTGGCCATCGTTCTAATATTGAAAATATCATCACAAGAATTGTCTTCTGGTTAATCCTGATTATGGCAGTTATTGGTGCACTGAATGTACTGAATCTGACCAATGTCAGTGGACCGTTCAGTAACATGATTCAGCGCTTCCTGCTGTTTATCCCTCAATTGCTTGCTGCGATTGCTGTCGGATTCATTGGCTGGATTGTTGCCAATCTGGTCAAGGTGGGACTACAGAAGCTGCTTGACCGCACTCAACTGGATGAAAAACTCAGTTCAGAAGTTGGTGTAAAGCCACTGAGTGAGAATATCAGTGAAATTATTTACTGGCTGATTCTGTTGTTATTCCTGCCTATCGTACTCTCGATTCTGGGTTTAAGCGGTCTGCTGTATCCAGTTCAGAACATGGTCAATGATGTGGTTGGTTATCTGCCTAATATCTTTATTGCCGGTGTGATTGTTTTTGTCGGCTATATTCTGGCGAAAATCATCCGTGGCATTGTAGAAGGTTTATTGCGTAGTCTGAATGTACAGCAACAGGCAGAAAAAGTTGGCATCTTCAAGAACTCTAATGTTCCTCAAGTAATTGGTTCCTTCATCTTTGCTGTGATTATTATTACAGCGCTGATCATCGCTTTTGAAGCTCTCGGTATTGAGGCGATTTCACAACCTGCAACCGCGATGTTGTATGAGGTAATGAATGCCATTCCAAATATTATTGCCGCAGCCCTGATTCTGATTCTGGCTTATGTCGTATCGAAACTGGTCGCGAAGCTGGTTACTGAAGTTCTGGCAGGTACGGGTGTAGATGAAGTTCCGGCCAAGCTAGACTTACAACGTTTCCTAGGTACCACTAAAATTTCGCATGTCGTGGGCGTCCTGATCATTCTGTTCACTATGCTGTTTGCTGTGTCTGAAGCGGCGAACCGTCTTGGCTTTGAACAGGTAAGTAGCCTGATTGCGATGTTCATTTACTTCGGTGCGAACATCCTGCTCGGCGCAGTGATTCTGGTGGTTGGCTTCTGGCTGGCAAATGTGGTTGCGAATGTAGTGCAGCGCGGTGAATATAACAGTTCACGCTGGTTAGCCAATCTGGTTCGTGTCCTGATTATGGGTCTGGTAGTTGCAATGGGCTTACGCGCAATGGGCATTGCCGATTCGATTGTAAACCTTGCATTCGGTCTGACTCTGGGCGCAGTAGCAGTGGCTTTTGCTCTGGCATTCGGTCTTGGTGGTCGTCAGCCGGCAGAACGTGTTCTGACGGATTTGATTGATAAAGCCAAACGTGAAGGCAAAGAACCAAATCCCTTGAAAAAAGATACTGATATCATGACTTCAGCTTTTGGTTCAGGTAGTGCGACTTCTGCGACTGAACCAGCTACTACAACAGGAGCGAGTATCGTGCCTACTCCAGGTCAGAATGATGACAATGCGCCAATGCGTACGGACTTATCGAATAGTACCCCTGCATCACTTACTACTGCACCGCAGGATGATGAAGCATCGGGTATTGATCAGGTTACTCCAGATATAGATCAGGCTGTACCGGACTCACTCGACGTCGATCCAACTCATCCACCAGCTAATAATCCATTTGGCTCTACAGGTGAAGACGAACCGAATGTCGATAGTCGTCCAAAGAAAGATGACCTGAATTAACCTGTTCCAATCAAATAAAATCGGCCACGCTTAAGTGGTCGATTTTGTTCAGTCATGAGGAAAAATGAATGAATGCAAAAAAACCGAATAAAGTTCTAGCACCTTTAGTGATTGCAGGAATTACGATTGGCTTTTTTACTGCTGCCTATAGATTTATCTTTGTTAAGAGCAAAGCAGATAAGCGCTCTGAACAAGCGCTGGAAAAGAATATACCGGATACAGACGAATTTAACTGAAAAATCCTGTTAATTCGTTGAAATAGAATTGTCATGTTGAAAATATAGAATATTCAAATGAATACTAAATTAATTTTGGTATTCTTATTGCATTAATAATATAAAGACAAAGGAGATCAACAATATGTGGAAATTAAAACAGTCTAAATTTATTAGCTCTACTGCAAATGCAGCACCATATTATCTGCAAGAAGCCGGCCGAAAAATGCAGCTGACGATTGACCGTCTTGAAAATACGGCCAATCTTAAGCTGTTTAAAACAGACTATCTGGAGTGAACTTGAGACTGACTTTAGAGTATTTATAAATTAAACATATTCTGATGCGGCATGCGCCGATGACCATGCCCATTGGAAATTAAATCCACCCAGATGTCCGGTAACATCCAGAATTTCACCGACAAAGAACAAACCTTTTTGTTTCTTGCTTTCCATGGTCTTGGAAGAAACTTCAGTCGTATCTACACCCCCTAGCGTTACTTCGGCAGTACGATAGCCTTCGGTGCCTGATGGTTTCACTTCAAAGCTGTGCAAACGTTTGGCGATCTGTTCTAGTTTATCATCACTGATATTGCCAATCGAGGTTTCTGCAACCTCAGTCCAGATCAGATTCTGTAATTCCAATACCACACTTTTGGGTAAGTGCTCGGTGAGTAGGGTCCGTAACAAGACTTTTGGCTGGCTTTGTTTTCTGGATTTAAAGAAGTCAAACAGATCCACACTTGGCAGGAAATCGACCTTAAAGCTTTGACCAACATCCCAGTAGTTAGACAATTGCAACGAGCTTGGACCACTTAGGCCACGATGGGTAAACAGCAGGGCTTCAGTAAAGCTGTTCAGCTCATTGGATAAAGTTGCTTCTACCGCATTACCACTTAAGCGCGTCGTAACTTCTTTAAAATTATCCGAGAAGGTGAAGGGTACCAAACCGGCACGGGTCGGATAGATATAGTGACCAAATTGCTTGGCAATCTCATAGCCAATACCAGAACCACCCAGGGTCGGAATTGACAGGCCACCGGAAGCCACCACGACAGATTCAACTTCAAAATATCCCAAAGACGTTGCAACCTGGAAACCTTGATCGTCAACCGCGTTGACTGCTTTGACTTCACAACTGGTTTTAATATCGACCAGACCGGTCTTATCACATTCAGACAGCAGCATTGCCAGAATTTCTTTGGCGCCATTTAAAGTGAAAAGCTGCCCATGCTTACGCTCTTCATATTCAATACCGTACTCGCATACCATACCAATGAAATCCCAGTTGGTATAACGAGTCAGAGCTGAAATAACAAAATGTGGGTTATGCGAGATAAAATTTTCCGGCTCGACGTACAGGTTGGTGAAGTTACATTTCCCACCACCAGACATCAGGATCTTTTTACCGACCTTATTGGCCTTTTCAACCACGACAACACGACGACCACGTTGCGCAGCCATATATGCTGTCATTAAACCTGACGCACCTGCACCTATGACTAGAACATCGTATTGCTTGGAAGACATGACACACTCAAGGGAGAAGAAAAGGAAAGCATTATAGACAATTTTATTTCAGCTTTCTCTATTCATCCTGAAGCAAATCGAATTACAGATATTCATCAGACATTCATCACAACTGATTTGAAATACTGAAAAGCTGCTTCTATAGTTTTATACATGAGGATAGAAAGCCTAGGGAGAAAGACTGATGGCGAATATCGAACAATTAAAACAATATAATCTGATCACTTATATTCTGTATATTCTGGGCTTCTTTGTCGGCCTGACGCCGATTGTTGCCATTATTATGAACTATCTGAAACGCAATGAAATGCGCGGCACATGGCTGGAAAGTCATAGCGACTGGCAGATTCGAACCTTCTGGATCAGTTTAATCGGTTATCTGATCGGTGGCTTATTAACCACGATTCTGATTGGATTCGGGATTCTGTTTGTAGTGTTTATCTGGCACATTTACCGTCTAGCCAAAGGTTTGATGGCTTTAAATAATAATGAGCCGATTAATCCGGTTTAATTTGTATACAGCTCAGGGATTTTGCCTTGCAGGCCTCCAGTATGAATGACCAATAGCTTTGATCCAGCAGGGAAATAACCCTTTGCAATCAGCTCAGTCAGACCCATCAGCATTTTCCCGGTATAAATCTGTTCTAGAGGAATACCGTATTCAGCTTCAAAGTTCTGAATAAACTGAATCAGTTCAGCTGTAGTTTTGGCATAACCACCACAGCAATAGTCATCCATAATCTGCCAGTTTTTCTTGTGGGTCAGTTTGGCGACATCTTCTGTTAAGAATGTCCCTTTCAGTGCAGAAAAACCTAAAACGTGTTGATGATTTTGACTGGCTTCAATTAGTCCTGTAATTGTACCGCCTGTACCCACTGCAGAACAGATCACATCAAACTGGCGATCTTCAGGTTTTAAAATTTCCTGACAGCCTTGAATAGCAAGCGTATTGGTCCCCCCTTCAGGAATCACGTAATGATCTGGAAACTGCTGCTGTAATTCTGCCAAAAAATCGGGTTGCTGTTTACGTCGATAATCCTCACGGCTGACAAAATGCAACTGCATGCCAAAGTCTTGCGCGGTCTTTAAGGTAGGATTTAAGGGTTTTTCTTTAAGTTCTTCACCACGAATAATGCCGATACTTTCAAAACCAAACTGATGTGCCGCAAATGCCGTCGCTGCAATATGATTTGAATAAGCACCGCCAAAAGTCAGCAACTTTTTAAACCCTTGTTGTTGCGCTTGCAGAAAATTATATTTCAGCTTAAAAAACTTGTTGCCCGAAATCCGTGGATGCACCAGATCCAACCGACGTATGGTTAGTTGCATACCGTGTACATTCAGGGTTTGGTCTATGAATTGCTGGGCAATCGAATCAAACATGGCAATCTTAAAAGTGAGAACGGCAACAGTATAACCAATTTGAGCGTACCCGAAAGTGACTTTATTCCTATTCTAACTGCACTCTTGAATGATGCAGCTTGTCACAAAATAATTGAATAAAAAACAGACATAAAATGCTAATCTAAAGTTAAGGGAATCTGTCAGGAGGGTAGCAAATGAAACATCTATCCTATGCTGTGCTTGCGTTACTTCTGTCCAGTCTGACTGGCTGTGATAATGACAAAATGAATAAACCGAAGACTGAAGTCAGAACCATGATCATAGGCGGAATGCCGGTACATGATCACGACTATCATTTGTCTAAACCGCAATTTATCGCCCAAGAGCTTCAGTAAACTTAAACTGAATATTTATGAGATAAAGTTAAGATTTTGCACTATAAAAATGCAGCATTCGTGCTGCATTTTGCTTAGAATAGCGCAATCAAGATTTAACCGGGTTGTGTTGTGGAATCATTCTGGATTTTGGGCTCAATTGCCTTTGCATTAATGTTAGGCGCAATGAGCCCTGGGCCGACATCGATTTATGTGGCAAAAAATTCAATTGCTATTTCGCGCAAGCATGGCCTGTTTACGGCATTAGGAACCGGTACAGGTGCCGCTGTTTTTGGTCTACTCGCAGTTCTAGGCTTACAGGCATTTTTACTGGCTGTGCCGTCTGCCTATCTGGCTTTAAAAATCTGTGGTGGGATCTATTTGCTCTGGCTGGCATTTAAAATTATCAAACATGCCAAAGAGCCGATTAGTGCCGATGAAAACAGCAATACCCAGATGTCACTGCGTCGTGCTTATACCACAGGCTTGATCACTCAATTATCTAACCCTAAAATTGCCATTGTATTAGCCAGTATTTTTACTGCACTTTTGCCTAAAGAAATTCCAACCTATTTCTATGTCGTGCTTCCGGTCCTATGTTTCTTTATTGATGCAGGATGGTGTTCTTTGGTGGCAGTTGCCTTGTCTGCAGAAAAGCCTCGTCGTGTGTATTTAAAATTCAAAGCAGGCTTTGATCGTGCTACAGGTGCAGTCATGACCGTGCTTGGATTAAAGCTGATCTTTGGTATGAAGTAATTATTTCTATAAGCTCCGCTATAGATAAAAAAGCCCCTGTGAAATAGGGGATTTTTTACGAGAGCATTAAAAAATATTTTCTTCAGAATTCGCAGAAATACGGTGAATGGACAGGTCTGCACCTATAAATTCTTCTTCCCGGGTGAGACGAATACCAATCCATACTTTGAGCAGGCCATAGACCAGGAAGCCACCTGCCAAAGCCACAATAATAGCGAGAACTGTACCAACTAGCTGTGAAATTAAAGAAACACCACCCATGCCTCCCAGCCATTGCTGACCGAAGATACCCACAGCAAGACCCCCAAAAGCTCCGCATACACCATGCAAAGGCCAGACGCCAAGCACATCATCCACTTTGAGTTTATTTTGAGTATACGTAAAAAGTTTTACAAAAATCACGCCTGCGCTCATGCCGATAAAAAGTGCACCCAATGGATGTACCACATCTGAGCCTGCACAGATCGCTACCAAGCCGGCTAATGGTCCATTATGCAGAAAGCCCGGGTCATCTTTACCTGCCACTTTGGCTGCAATTGTTCCACCGACCATTGCCATTAAAGAATTGATGGCGACCAGTCCAGAAATAGCATCGAGGCGCTGGGCACTCATGACATTAAAACCAAACCAGCCGACAATTAAAATCCATGAACCTAAAGCCAGAAATGGAATTGATGAAGGCGGATGTGCTGTAATCCGGCCATCATTTTTATAGCGGCCATGACGTGCACCAAGCAGAATTACCGCAGCCAGTGCGATCCAGCCACCCATGGCATGCACCACCACTGAACCAGCGAAATCATGAAAGCTGGAACCAAATGCCTGAGCTAACCAGTCCTGGAAACCAAAGTTACCATTCCAGATCATACCTTCAAAAAATGGGTAGATCAGGGCAACTAGAAATAAAGTTGCTAAAGCCTGCGAGCGCATTTTGGCCCGTTCAGCAATACCACCAGAGATAATCGCTGGAATGGCTGCAGCAAAGGTAAGCAGGAAGAAACAGCGCATCAGGTTATAGCCATGATCAGCTGCTAAGGTATTGGCATCATGGAAAAAATGCTGTCCATAGGCAATATAGTAACCCACTAAAAAGTATGCGATTGCAGAGATGGCAAAGTCAGTTAGAATTTTACTTAAGGCATTGACCTGATTCTTATGTCGAACTGTTCCAAGTTCCAGAAAAGCAAATCCTGCATGCATGGCAAGTACTAGAACTGCACCGAGAAGGAGAAATAATAAGTCTATATTTTGCATGGTGCGTTCCAATTTAGTGCGTAGAATCACAAAAGAAACCCAGTATATAGAGGCAAACTGATTCTAAAAGAGGCACTAGCAAGGGAAATTTTGATGAAGAATTTATTGAAATTAATAAGACTCGATATAAGGCATAATGTGATTTGTCTGCACCAAACTAAGACACTACAAGAGACGATAAATTTAAAATTTATACCTGATTTTTAAATATTTAGATTTATCGGACTCAATTGAATGCTAAAAATGAGTGCTAAAGGTGCACAATGAATGTGAAGCAATTTTTAAGAAAAAATTTAAAAAGTTAAGTGAAGTAGCGGATTTTAATTCTCAATCTAAACGTGATTTTTGAGTCTGAGATCTTTAATACTTGTTGGTTAGGTGTTTATAAAATAAATGAAACCCTAAAAGCTTAGGGTTTCATAGCTGAATATTGCAATCACAGTATTCAATTAATCTTTAAAGTGTACCGGTATCCACTGATAGCTTTGACCATCTTTTGAATAGATATGCCCAATCCCGGGGAAAGGTAAATGTGGTGCAGCAATCAACTGACCCGCTTTGGCATATTCAGCAAAATGTTTAAGACGGGTTTCGACTGCTGCCTTAGGGTCTATATCAAAATCTACCGCTGTTTTTGGTGCATCAAACTGCAAGGTATGTGAATGCACGATGTCACCAATAAATACCACTTCTTGAGCATCGGTTTTCAGTTTAAAGCTGTAATGCCCTGGGGTATGACCGAAAGATGGCTTAAATTGAATATCACCCAAAGCGAAAGCTTTATCTGAAAAGACTTTAATTTTTTTGGCTTTTTCATAGGGTGCAAGTGCGGCTTTAATTTTCTCAACTGTGCCTAAAAATTTCTCTTGGTTTTCTTTGGGTAGTTTCTTGATGGTGTTTGGACTGAGCCAGTAGTCATATTCGGTTTTGGAAATATGCAGTGTGGCATTTGGGTAATTTGCTACACTGTTATTTGAGATGCCACAGACATGGTCAGGGTGTAAATGGGTCAGGAAAATGCTATTGACCTGTCCAGGCTGATACCCTGAAGCTTTTAGGTTGTTATAGATTGAACCTAAGTGTGTGCCAAAGCAGCTTGCAGCACCGCTGTCGACCATGAGTAGCTGGTTGCCTGTATTGATTAAAAAAGCATTGACTGAGGTTTGTATGCCTTTGTCGTTGATGGCAGCGTATTTTTTGAGAATGCCCGTTTTTTCGCTGTCACTTAAGCCTTTAAATAGCGCAGGGTTTAAGTAGTTTGTGCCATCGAGCAGGGCGGTGATTTGAGTGTTGCCGATTTGGTGATGGTAGTAGCCAGCCACTTGTTTTTGCGTTGGAATAGCGGTTTCAGCCGCTTGAATGGGGAGGGTTGTGGTGCTTAGAATGAATGCAAGGAATAGGGGGTTAAATGTTTTCATAGGGTTCTTATAGCTTTTAAAGAGATAAATCATTTTTAGCATGTTGAGAAATATTTTTCATTGGGTTTTAATTTTAGTAATTCATTCTAATTAAAAAAGAGTTAATCAAAGTTCATGCATAGCTATATTTCAGAGCCTAATAAACATATCGAAGACTACCTGGACTATTATTTCGATGGAAACAAGAATTTTGAATATGCTGTGTTATTGAACGGAGCGTGGGGAAGTGGAAAAACATGGTTTGTAAAACAATACCTAGGGAAAAAAGAAGATCAAGGTAAAAAAATTTGCTATGTAAGTTTAAATGGTATTTCAAAAACTTCTTTGATTGATGAAGCTATTTTTAAAAGTATTCATCCAATTCTTGGTAGTAAAGGTGCAAAATTAGCAAGTCAAATTTTAAAAGGGACATTGAAAGCAACAATTAAAGTTGATTTAGATGATGATAGTAAATCAGATGGAAGTATCGCAGGTGGTATTCCCAAAATTGAGTTACCAGATTATCTAAAAATTAATGATAACTTCATATTGGTTTTTGACGATTTAGAGCGATGTGAATTAAAGAAAGAAGAAGTCTTAGGCTACATTAATTACTTTGTAGAACAAGACAAAATTAAAATCCTTATAGTATCGAATGAAGAAGAAATTAAAGATAATGAGGAATACATTAGGAAAAAGAAAAACTAATAGGAGCAACTTTTAGCTACATCGAAGACCAAAATATGGCAATTCAGAGTATTCTAGGTGAAATTTCAGATGAAAATTTACAAGATCTTCTTAATTCAGAATTTGAACTAATTAGACAAACATTCAATCAGGTGGGCTATAAGAATTTAAGATCATTTAAGCAGGCTATTTTTGACTTTGAAAGGTTTTATAAAAAAGACTATTTTGACTTAAAAGGTTCTTTTGACTCGGAAATTTTTAAAAAAGTTTTAAAGGCTTTTTTAATTCTTTCATTAGAAATAAAAAAGGGATTTTTGAAAAACAAATATTAGAATTCAAAAAAGATGAAAAAATAGAGGAAGAAAAAAAGATAGATACTACATCTAAGATATTAAAATCATTTCGTGGTATTACAAGCCTTGATTCTGAAAAATTTATGAATAAATATAATTGTTCACTAAATGATTTTATATTTTCACCAAAACTTTGGAATGAGATTTTAAATCTAAATATTTTAGATGGAAAAAATATAAACAGTGAGTTATATGAGACTCATTTTAGGCTTAAAGAAGAACAGCCTACATGGTTTAAGTTAATGGATTTTTGGGATTTACCTGAATTAGAATTTGAACGATTAATTAAACAGGCTAAATCCGAAATTGAAAGTAATGGTTTACAGCATACCTCTGATGTATTGCATACAATAAGTATGCTAATTTATTTAAAGAAAAATAATTTAATTTTTTTCTCTGTAGAAGATCTACTACCTATTGCTAAAAAACATTGGAAAAGTCTATTTAGTATTAATGAAAGAATGAGAGAGATAAAGGATTTTAGTTTCACTGAACATTCTGGCTCTTATGGCTTTTATGCTAAAGGTATATTGGAATTTGATAAATTTATTAAAGAAGTGATGGCTTCATATGAAGAGAAATATAGTGAGCAAGATATTGAAAGAGTAAAAAATTTATTAGATCTAATGGATACAGATGGTTGGTTATTTGCTCAACGTATTAGCCTTACCAATAGCGAAGAAAATTATTATTACGATTATCCAATTTTAAAAGAAATTGATCCAATAGTCTTTGCAAAAAAACTTTGTGATACAAATAGTAATCATTCTAATAGTATTCTTCATGGACTTTGGAATCGATATTCAATTAAAGGTTCATTTGATATGTATGCTAAAGAAAATAAGTGGTTTGCTAATGTAGAAAATAGTATTAAATCAGATATTTTACCTTCAGCACATAAGATATTAAAAGCAAAAATCAATTTAAGAATTTTGCCTAAAATTTCAGAAATTAAAAAAGAGTCTAATAAATAATAAAAATAAGGCCATTAAGACACTTTATCACCCGGTTTAGAACCAGATTCAGGTGAAATTACCCAAACACCGTCGCCATTATCCGCAGCGAGTACCATACTGTTTGAAATACCAAAACGCATCTTATGTGGTCCAAGGTTATCAACTATTAACATTAACTTAACATTGAATAGTTGAAATTTATAACAGACTAATATTTAAAGTATTTTGAGGCAACATGGATGTCGCCGTTCACTTATGGTACAGGGACGTATCATTAAGTGAACAAAAGATTTTTGTTACTTTTGATCTTTCAAAAGTAAAGCAATTCCTACGCAAAGAAAATATTTTTTATAAATTTAGAATGCGGCAATGATGCAATATGACCTCTCCCTAACCCTCTCCTTTAAAAAAGGAGAGGGAACTTACAGGCATAAAAAAGCCCCTACAACGTAGAGGCTTTTTTACAACTAAAAATTATTTTTTACATTCTGGCTGTGAACGATCAATCACCTGCGTACCTTCAACACGGTAACCGATCTGCCCTACAATAAATGCTTGATTCAGTTGAGTAATAACAACATCAGATAAAGCCACAGCACAACGATCTTTCTCAATTGCACGATCTACCGCTGTTTTGAAGTTAGGAATACCTAATGGGAATAAAACTACCGGAACCTTATCTTCACCTGTGACACGTTGACCTTTCACAAATTGGTTTGAGTTCAAGTTATAGTTCTTTGTAGAAGCTACGGTCATATCTGCCATACGAACTGAACAGCCTGTAAATGCAATTGTTGACATCGCTAGAACTGAAACTAGTAATTTTTTCATGTTTACCCCGAATAGTTATAAAAAATAAAAAGCGCTTTGATTTTATCGATATATTTTTTTAAAACAAGGAAATAAATTATATAAATGGTATAGAAAAGCCCCTACATTAGTAGAGGCTTCTTATTTAAGATCTAAATCTTAAGACACTTTATCACCCGGCTTCGCACCAGATTCAGGTGAAATCACCCAAACACCTTCGCCATTACCCGCAGCTAACACCATACCGTTAGAAATACCAAAACGCATCTTACGTGGTGCAAGGTTGGCCACCATCACCACCAATTTGCCTTTTAAATCTTCAGGCTGATAGAACTCACGGATACCGCTAAACACGTTACGTGGCTCAGCTTCGCCGACATTTAGAGTCAATTGAAGCAGCTTATCAGAACCTTCAACCGTTGCAGCGTCTAATACTTCCGCTACACGAAGGTCAACTTTCATAAAATCATCAATATTAATGATTTCCGCTTCACCGACTTTAGGCTCAGCTTTCTTCTCTTTGGCTTTCTCTTTTTTCTTTTCAGCTTTTGGTGCTTCGGCAGGTGCAGCTAAAGAATCTTTAGATGCATCCACCATAGCAGCCACAGCTTTTGGATCAACACGTTGCATTAACGGTTGGAACAATGCAATTTCGTGCGCTACTAATACTTGCTTACGAGATTCAAAGTTAAAGCTGTCTAATTGTAAGAACGCTTGAACTTGTTCAGCCAATGTTGGCAATACAGGCGCAAGGTAAACCGCCAATTGACGGAACAGGTTAATACCCACAGAACACACGTCATGAACTTGTTGTTCTTCGCCTTCAATTTTCGCTAAAGCCCAAGGCTTTTTCTCATCAATATATTGGTTGGCTTTGTCAGCTAACGCCATAATTTCACGAATCGCAGTCGAGAATTCACGTGCTTCATAAGCGGCAGCGATTGAATCACCTGCATCAATAAAGCTTTGCACCAATTCAGGCTCTGCGCATGTTGCAGAAAGTTTGTTGTCAAACTTCGTATTGATGAATTTCGCACAACGACTTGCGATGTTCACCACTTTGCCAACTAAATCTGAATTCACTTTTTGAACGAAATCATCAAGGTTTAAGTCAGAATCTTCAACTTTATCAGAAAGTTTAGACGCGAAGTAGTAACGTAAATATTCAGGGTTTAAATGCTCTAAATAGGTTTCCGCTTTAATAAACGTACCACGAGATTTAGACATTTTCTGACCGTTTACAGTCAAGAAGCCATTAACAAATAAGCTTGTAGGCGTGCGGTAGTTTGCACCTTCAAGCATGGCAGGCCAGAACAACGCGTGGAAATAAACAATGTCTTTACCAATGAAGTGATACACCTCATTTTGAGAATCTTTTTTCCAGTAATCGTCAAAGCTTAAGTCAGGACGTTTGGTCTTGATGTAATTTTCAAAGCTCGACATATAGCCGATAGGCGCATCTACCCAAACATAGAAATATTTGTTTGGTGCATCTGGAATTTCAAAGCCAAAGTAAGGTGCATCACGAGAAATATCCCAATCCGACAAACCTGCTTCAAACCATTCATCTAACTTGTTGGCAATTGACACAGGTAAACGACCTTGGTCACGTGTCCATTTTTGTAGGTATTCACCAAAGTTAGGCAGTTTAAAGAAGTAGTGATCTGACGATTTCTCGACAGGTGTCGCACCGCTTAAGGTCGATTTTGGATTGAGCAGTTCAGTCGCGTTATAAGTTGTACCGCACACTTCGCATGAGTCGCCGTATTGATCTTCCGCTTTACATTTTGGACAGGTGCCTTTAATGAAACGATCCGACAAGAACATGCCTTTTTCAGGGTCAAACAATTGAGTCACAGGACGAACTGCAATGTTGCCTGCTTCACGGTTTTTGATATAAATCTCAGATGCACGAGCCTGGTTTTCGGCACTGTTGGTTGAATCGTAGTGGTCAAAGTCCACTTTAAAACCAGCAAAGTCACGTTCGTGTTCTTTTTGTACATTGGCAATTTGCTGTTCAGGGGTAATGCCATTGGCTTCAGCACGCAGCATAATCGCCGTACCATGCGCATCATCCGCACATACATAAGTCACGTTATGACCCATTGCACGCATCGCACGTACCCAAATATCAGCTTGGATATAACCGAGTAGGTGACCCATATGGATCGGACCATTGGCGTATGGAAGGGCGTTAGTGACTAAGATATTACGCACGGATCTGACTCTCTCATTCGTATTTTATGCAATGGGCGGTAATTTTACATGAGATAGACATGACTTGCATAAGGCTTTTGGTGAATTCTTTTTCAATAACAAAGTTGCACATCGATGAAATGCTACTTTATGGCAGGATTATCAGGGATAATAGCCTATCCGCCATTTGCTTGAGTGCTTGACCATGTATGACGATTACAATGATTTTGAAGATGATCAACCAGTCAGACGGATTAAATCGAATATCAAACAACAGACTTTAGGCAAACGTATCCTTGAAGATGCTCAAAGCTATTTAGATCAGATCTCACAAGGCGAACATACATTTTTAATCAATATCTTACGTGAACTCGCACAGCAGGATGAGTATTTTAATGTGTGGGCAGATCAGCTCGATCAACCTGTCGGTTCAAAAGTGGCCAATGATGCCTTAAACCTGATGCATTTTTGGCAACAGATTCATGCCTATGAAGATGTTAAAGCCTTTAACCTACTCGATGTCATCAATAGTGAAGACTTCCAAAAAGACGTACTGACTGCTTTTGATGCGATGCAAATAGATGAAGCCCATAAAGCCTTACGCCGTCCTGTGATTGTTGAAGCCTTTAAAATGTATAAATTGGGCTGTTATGCAGGTTGTGTACCTTTGCTCTATGCACAGCTTGAAGGTTTACTCACCGACGTCTTAATCCAACAAGGTTTTTTAAAGCAAAACGGCACCAAGTTTGTCGATGTCTATAAAATCGTTCCCGGTTTAAAGGGCAATGAAATTAAGAGTCTATGGCATAAATCTAAAATCGCTGCAGAACTGAATCCATACTTTGCAGAACTGGCTGCTTATAAAATGGATTCTAGTTCGAACGTCACTTCAACACGCCACAACATTTTGCATGGTACAGATGTGTCACATTTCACTCAAGCGCGCAGTTTTATCCTGTTCATCTGGTTGTTCTCGGTAGTAAGTTTTATGAGTACCGTGCGTGCTTAAACTAAGGTCGTTTGATACCTTTAGTTTTATTCATTCTATAAACGTTTAATGTAGATCGATCATAAGCATCCTTTAGCTTGAAAAATCAGGCTATAACAGCATTTGAATAGGTAAGCTAAAGGAAATGCAATGTCATGATGACAGTAAAATACTAATCGATGGTGCAAGAAATAAAATAAATAGAATCTTTAAAATACAGAACACAATCTCGTCCAGTTGGTGGTGATAAAAATTTAAGATCGTAAGGTTTGTGCTATCTGATGCAATGATCAGCAACAACATGTACAGGCTTTGTTGCAGTTTGCTTAATTCATCCGATTCATTCTCTGCTTTATGCTAAATAATTGTCTGATAACTTATATGACTTACCTAAGGAGGGTACTCATGACTCAGAATAACCAGACTAGTACTTCTAAGCAGAACCAAGATAAACAGCAACATGCACGTGAAATGCATGATCAAATTGAGAAAGAGCAGAAGCAAAACGAGATCGACAAGCAGCACAAACAGGAACATCAGGAAGTACTAGAGGCTCAGAAGAACGGGTCGGATGATAAATCTGAAAAGCAGAGCGCTAATCACTCAGATAGTGAGCAGTCAGATAAAAAAAATGAAACGACCAAGATGGATGACTTAAAGGCCAAGGCGATTGCTATTGGTGAAGAGCTATTACAGAAAGGCGAAAAGATTCTGAATGAGCTAAAAAATGGCAAGTCTGAAGCCAAGCAGAATGATGATACAGATGATTCCAAACAGGCTGCGCATAAAGATGGAAAATCAGACCAGCAACATGGCAATGGTCAAGATCAGCAGGATCGTATGACTCATCTTAAAGATGAAGCCTTACATAAGTTTGATGATACCAAACAGAAGATTACTGAATTGGTGAATGAAGCTTCTGTCAAACTGGCTGAGCTGAAACAGATGGCCACCGATACGATGACTAAAATGAAAGAGAATTCATCTAAAGATCAAGACGCTAAAGATGACACCTCTAAGGAGAATACGTCTGATAAAAAAGAGGCTGCCAAAGATAAGGATTCAGAATCTGATGCAGACCAGTCTAAACAGGATCAAGGCAAAAACACCAAGGACCAGCAAGATAAGTCCGAACACAATAAAAATCATAAATAAGCTTTGATCGCACTGCCACTTCAACCATAACAAGGTTGAGGTGGCTGAATCTAATCAGACTCTTATTGTAAAAATAATTATTCGCATACTAAAAACTACCTTATTTCTTATTCTCTTTCACTTTCCATTATTTCTATTCGCCACAAATTAATAAAACCAAGTAAAATGGTTGGAAATTGAAAATATCTCCCTCATCTTAATGGGCAGAATGCTTAACCTTAAGTGAAAAGCCCGTTAAACTAAGCTATTTAGATATCGATCTACATTTTTGGAGTAACCTATGTCGTGGCTTTCTTCGCTTAAATCGGTTTTTTCGCCTTCCAAGGAGGTGAACGAAGAAGCTGTGCAGAATGTACTGCAAAATTATATCTTGCCAAATTCTAACAATGCCTTGAAAGATCGGATTACTCAGGTCAATGTACAAGGTGAGATCTTACAGATCACGATTAATACCTATCCTGAAGAAAAAGAGCAGCTACAGCAGATTCATGATGAACTGGCTGACGCATTGGAAAAATGTGGCATCAAAGAACTCAATATGCATGTGATCCAGCAAAAAACGGGGCATAAAAAAGAGGGCGGGTGCGGGCATCATCATGCTGAAGGTGAAAGCTGCTCTAGCCAGCCAAAAACTCCAGTAGCACCAAAATCGAGTTTACCACCCGTGGTGGATGCATCTGCAAGTACTGATGCTGTAAAGCAGGCGAATGAAAATTATCAACCTCAACAAGAAGAAGCGCCTATTCAAAAAGCTGCCCCGCAACAGCGTGATGTGCCGAAGCATCCACGTATTCAAAATGTGATTCTGGTGTCTTCTGGTAAAGGTGGTGTGGGTAAATCAACCACAACAGTGAACCTGGCCTTGGCTTTACAAAAACTGGGTCTAAAAGTCGGTGTACTGGATGCGGATATTTATGGTCCAAGTATTCCAACAATGCTCGGTAATGCGGGTAAAACTCCGATGATTGAAGCTGAAAACTTTGTACCATTAGATGCCTATGGCTTGGCGGTGCTGTCAATTGGTCATTTAACCGGTGATCACAATACACCAGTGGCATGGCGTGGTCCAAAGGCAACGGGTGCATTAATGCAATTGTTTAATCAGACACTTTGGCCAGATCTGGATGTCCTGATGATTGATATGCCGCCAGGTACAGGGGATATCCAGTTGACTCTAGCGCAGCGTATCCCAGTCACTGGCGCAGTGATTGTGACAACGCCACAAAATGTGGCATTACTGGACGCTACCAAAGGAATTGAACTGTTTAACCGTGTACAGATTCCAGTCATGGGTGTGATTGAAAATATGTCGACTCATATCTGTTCAAATTGCGGCTATGAAGAACAGATTTTTGGTACTGGTGGTGGCGATAAATTGTCAGAACAGTACAATATTCCACTACTTGGCCGTCTGCCTTTAAATGCTGTAATCCGTGAAAATGCCGATGCCGGAACGCCGTCAGTGATTGCTGGAGATGAGGCTGCTGATAGCTATATGGCGATTGCCGAAAAGATTGCAGCCAAACTGCCAAAGGCTCAAAAAGATCAGTCCCGTATTTTTTAATAGAGATCATTGATTAAAACCTCAGTCCAGGCTGGGGTTTTTATTTTAAAGCTGACAGTAAAATGAAAGTATTTCCTAGCAAGTAGGCCCAATAAAAGCAAGAAAATAAATTAAGACAATAAGTAGAAATAAGCTGAGTGACTTTGAAAGATTTGAAGATGAAAAAATCAGAAATGTATTAGGGTCTGTTGACATTTGTTGATTAAAAAAATAGCGAGATAGTAAAATTAAATCGCCAAACCCAATTTTACACTCGCTATGCCTCGAACAATGCTAAATGATCAACACTGGTCCAAGTTACTTGCTATTTTCCGTCACTTTAATATTTATCTCAAATTAAATTTACGGAATTTTATTGAAGCGATTTTATTTCGAATTAGAACAGGCTGTCCTTGGCGTGATTTACCTCAAGAGTTTGGTAAATCAAATTCTATTTTTAAGAAATATAATCGATGGTCTAAAAATAGTAAGTTTATGAATATTTTTAAATTATTCAGCCAGCATGCTGATAAAGAGTGGATTTTTATCGATGGGAGCCATGTACGAGCGCATCAACATTCAGCTGGTATTAAGAATCAAAGTATTTCCAAAAGTATTGGTGGTAATAGTTCAAAAATACATTTAGCAATCGATTCAAATGGTAATCCTATTGAATTTATTATTTCAGATGGAACTTCACATGATATTAAGGTTGCACCTGATCTTGTATCAAAATTAGATTTAACAGAGTCAGAAATGCTATGTGCAGATAAAGGCTATGATTCAGAAAGTTTCAGAAAGAAAATTAGAGAAAGTAATACGAAAGCAAACATTCCTCGAAGATCAAATGCCAAATCTAGCAATGATGATATGGACTGGTATATGTATAAAATCAGACATTTAGTTGAAAATGCATTTTGTAGATTAAAACAATTTAGAGGAATTGCCACAAGATACGATAAGCTAAAACGTAACTATCAAAGCGCTGTTGCTTTAGCTTGTATATTTATATGGTTGCCTCTTTAGCTCAATTTATCGGCTGTAAATGTCAACACACCCTATTAGATGAATCATTTTAAAGATATAAAAATTTAATTTTTGAGTTAGTGTTTTCAGTAGAATTTTCTCATGAATAAGTCGGAGTCAACTAAAATGACTCTATCGTATATCACTTAATTTTAGCATTATTTTTATATAAGTTTTTGAATTTAAATTATAATTTAAATCATTCCAAAAAATTATAATTCTTCTTACAAATAAGATTTTGCAGGTAAAAATATTCTGATCTATGCTGCAAGCATTACAGCGAGGTCAACCCATGATTTCTTGGTTATTTATTGGTTTAGTAGTCACAATTTTATTGACTCCAGGCCCAACCAATACCTTATTGGCATCTTCCGGGATCCATGCAGGTTTTAGGAAATCATTTTATCTTATTCCTGCTGAAGCGTTAGGCTATCTGCTTGCGATCAGTTTTTGGGGAATCCTGATTGGCAAGATTTCAACCCATCTGCCAGCTTTACCGAATATCCTGAAATTATTTAGCGCCTGTTATATTCTCTATTTGGCAATCAGATTATGGCGTACAGCAGAAGTTGCTGACAGTTTAAGTCAATTCACCATTCGTGCCAGAGAGTTATTTTTAGCAACTTTACTGAACCCTAAGGCCTTATTGTTTGCATCGGCAATTTTCCCCGTAATTGCATGGCAGAACAGTTATTACTATGTCGTACATATGCTGATGTTTATAGGACTATTAATTCCAATTGCAGTTTTATGGACATTCTTCGGTACTTTACTGGGTCGTAATAATAATCGCTGGCTCAACCAAAAAAATATGCAAAAGACCGCATCATTGGTACTGATGAGCTTTTCTGTACCGCTGAGTTATTCAGCGATTATGAGTCTGTAACTTCACTCAAAAAATCTTATTAAAATTTCAAAGTAGCATCAAGAAAGAACACTTATTTTCATTGAGGTGAATTTCAGTTAAAGTACGTCGCAATAACTGAATTTAAGATTTTTGGATTAGTACCAATGGCAATTAAGTCTGATCGCTGGATTCGCGAAATGAGCGAAAAGCATGGCATGATCGAACCCTATGCAGAGAACCAGGTTCGTTTTGATGAGAATGGTGAAAAACTCATTTCTTATGGTGTATCAAGCTATGGTTATGATGTTCGTTGTGCACGTGAATTCAAGGTATTTACCAATGTGCATTCTGCAATTGTAGATCCGAAACACTTCGATGAAAAAAGCTTTATCGACATCGAATCTGATGTATGTATCATCCCGCCTAACTCATTTGCGCTTGCACGTACTGTAGAATATTTCCGTATTCCACGTAATGTACTGACTGTTTGTCTAGGTAAATCTACCTATGCGCGTTGCGGTATTATTGTGAATGTGACTCCACTTGAACCAGAGTGGGAAGGTCATGTCACCCTTGAGTTCTCCAATACGACGAACCTTCCTGCACGTATCTATGCGGGTGAAGGGGTAGCACAGATGCTGTTCTTTGAATCTGATGAAGTTTGTGAAACTTCATACAAAGACCGCGGCGGTAAGTATCAGGGCCAGACTGGTGTGACTTTGCCAAAAGCATAATTAGTTTAAAGTATTGAATAAACGGGGCTTAAGGTCCCGTTTATTTTTTTGAGTTTTCATTCATCGGAAACTTGGCTATTCAGCACTTTGCTTTTTGCATCTGAATGGAAAATAAGCATAATGGATGCAGAAATCTAATTAAAAGATGCACGATGCATCATTCAAAAATAGAAATTGCAGCTGGGAAGCTGAAAGATAAAGATGCGGAGCATCTGATAATAAAAGGACAGTGAAGATGATTTTGAACGGTAAACATTCCATCTTTAAAAAATCGTGTTTAGCAAGCATGGTGAGTTTGTTATGCATGCCTTCTACCTATGCTTTGCAGCAGTTATCGGATGAATCTTTAGCAGATACGACAGGGGAAGGGATTGCACTTACTCTAAATGATTTCAAAATGGTATTTCAGGCACCGAATGATGTATCGGCAGGCTCTAGTTATACCCGTGACATTGATAATCCTGGTCAAGCAGATACAGGTTTCATTCGCATTATTCCTACAGGGGAAAACTATACCCAGTTAGGACAACGTGCCTATGATCGTGTGTATGCGGATACATACAATAAAAGTGTATTACAGGGGAAAGCAGATCAAAATTATAGTATGCTGTATAAAAATACTTATGACACCACTTATAACTCACAATATTCTACATTATTAACTAGTTATAGCGCTAATATCGAGACTGATGCTGAAGCAAAAAGAGAAACCTTTTTGTTAGATACGCGTGAAGCATTGTTCAAGACTCCTATTATTCAACAATATTACACACAACGTCTTGCAGATTATAGGAATGGAACATGGGGATGGGATGGTATTTATAAAGATGGCCCAGGATTAGCAACAGATGGCACCACAAAACATTCTCTATCATCCGTAAGTCTTGATCCTACAGGTATTTTAGGTTATGAAAAAAAAGCCAAAGAGTATGCCCTTGGTAATACTTATGAAATGATTAATTTACTTTATGGTCCAGGTGCATTGACTGCTAATAGTGATCTTACCAATTCGACATTTTATAAAAGTCTAACTAACTTCGTCAGATCCGATCAAATTACTGTAACAGTTAATAGTCTGATTTCTAATGAAATTACTCGAGAGCGTCTTGCTGCAGAGTTACGTGCAAAATATAATGCCACTCAGCTCGCTGAAGATGCTGCAGACGCAGCAACGCAACAAATCTTGGCATTAATTATTGCGGCTGCTGAAGCCAGCGCATTACAGGCGGCAGCAAATTCCCCGGTCAAATCCTTAAAGACCAAGGCAGATGTTTTTATATACGGTCTGGCATTATCTAAAAGTGATGGCTCATTAAGCACACGTTATAGCAATGAAGGGTTTAACTGGGGTTCAGCTGAAAACCCTTGGTTATTCCGTGCAGGTACAGAGCGAGTTAAACAGTTTAAAAATGCAGATAAAAACATCGGTTATCTAGCACTAGAAGCACCATTGGCATTAATCCCTCAATATGCGACTGCAGATGACAACAATATAAAACTAGGTTTCTGGACGGATATCTTTTCTAGAAGTCTGGATTCAAGTAACCAGATTGATCCAGCAACAGGTGCGCCGACTTCAGGTTTAGAGTTAGATCAACGGCTACGTATGCAAGTGGTGGCCAATGGCTTAAGTCTAAATGGTTCGCAAGTCCGTTTATTCCAAACAGCTGAATCAAATGATGCAAACTATAATAAGACTTTAGGCTTAGCCGCATTATTACGTTTGAATACCAATGATAATCCAGCGACATTGAGTAAACTTGATTCAAATCTGGATGCACGTGGTATTCGTATTAGCTCAGCAGTTGAAAACGAAGATAATACGGTCGTTACACCTGCTATGGTGCGAGGTACACCAGCCCCAATTTTTGAAGAACAGGAAGGCTTGTATTTATATAGTCCTAATATCAATCTTGTCCTCGGTAATATGTATCAGCCTTTTATAGTGGGTTCAGAAGGTAATAATATTATTTTGGAGGTTACCCGTATTCCAGATATTCCAGAAATTTACAATAAAATCTACCAGAATTATAAGAGTAGTAATTTTAAACCGGGTGATACTGCCTATAACACACAATATGGTCTGACTGAATACTTAGGAACCAGCAGCCTAGAAGGGTCTACCTGTAATGTGTATACCTGTGGCACAGCAATTAAAGCCAATGATCGGGATACGGTCACAAAATATCAAGGGCGGAATGCAACTCACAGTAGTATTTCAATTGGTACTGTAGATCATCTGCCAGGCAACCTTTTAGATGCAAATAAAGGCGACAATGCGACGGGAATTATGTTCAAGAGCACCGCAGAAAATGGAACCGAGTTTAAAAACTTTGGTTCAGTGGCAATTGATGGGGTGCTGATCCAACATCTAAAAATTAAAACGACAGGACTATAAAGGGAGTTAGCCATGTTAAAGAAAATGACCTTAGCGACCTTGATGTGTGTATCGTTATCTAGCTATGCCAATTTAGTGAATTTAAATCAACAAGAAATGAAAGAGGTAGTTGGACAAGGGGGGGCAGACCTAAGTTGGACCTTTTCTTTAAATCATCGATATGCTACTAACCCAAATCTTAAAAATATTCATGGAATTGAAAACGGCATTGCAACTGTATATTACGATTTTGATGCAAATTCATGTGGTACAGATAATCTGTTCTGTCGTTTGGCTATTTCACCTAATAATCATGTGGATGAGGATGGCAATAAGAAATGGCTGGTTTTTAAAGATATTCAGGGTACCTTGCAAATTGACCGTTTTTCTATAGATGGGGCTACTATCATTAATTATCGGAATATTCCCCAAGCTGCGATGCAAGTCACTTTTTATGATGAAAGTCCGCTTAAAATACGTAATCTTGGGTTTAGTACCTTAGCGGTTGAAACAGGGACTACAGACGAGGCAGATAATAAAGAAGAAGGTTATTTAAATGTCGATAAATATGACACATACGTAGAAAAAATTACCGATATTAACGGAAACATTACAACTGCAGAAAAAGCAGTTCCTCAATTTGATCTTGGACAAGAAAAAGGTTTTATGGGGCTCAATGTGCATGGCAATATGCATATGTCTGGAAAATTGAAAATCTTTAGCTATAACTGCTCAGGTGGGGCACAAAGCCGTTGCTAAAATCTTAAGTGAAGGATAAGGATATCAATATGAAAACAAAAAAAATGCAATTAAAACTCCTCACTGTATGTGTATTTTTGGCACAACAAACCTATGCTTTAGAGGCTATCCAAGATCAGGACTTAGGACAAGTTACAGGTCAAGACGGGCTTAGCCTTACCCACGAAGTTTCAAAAGTGTACATTGAACAAGCCAACTGGCTTGATCCTACCGGTGATCAGAATGTACAAAGAGGTTTGGGGCTGCATCAAGTAAATGTATTAGGTGTTAATAACAATCCTATAGTGAGCCAATTACATCTTGATGTAGGTGCTACAGAGGTCGGCACAGGGATCAGGCTGGCATTTAGTGTTGATCCATTTAATGCAGAGGCAAACTTAAATATTGTTGAAAAAAACTGTAGTGAAGCAACGTGTCATGCTATCAATCGGAATGTGGCAAATGTAAGTAGCTTGGGTAAGTTGGGTATACAAACCAACTCTCCAATAAAAATGCTTTTAGAAACACAAGCAGGGCTATTTAACAGTAAAGAGCTCGCTTATCTAGATTTTCAATTGCAAAATGCGAATATAAGTCATGCCTTAGGGAATAATAAAACCCTATTAAAAGACTTTAATTTTAACTTCTCTGGTTTTGGATATATGTCTGTAAACCAGCATGAAGGTATTGTCCTAAGTACATACAATACTGCAGAAAAACCGAATATTAATAGTGAAACTAATATTGTGCATTTAGGACGTGTTGCTGATAAGACTGATGTGGCAGCGGGACGTTCTGGCGCTACTAATCCTGGTATAAATCTGGATTTGCGTTATGTAACCCAACAAGATGCAACTTCTAAAGCAGTAGTCAAAAATATTATGCGTATGGGCGCATCAGGCGATATAACCAACGCAAAAATATTTATGAATGGTAATCAGTCTAATATTACTAAATTTGGAGTCAATACCAATGGTCAGACTTACAATGCTTTAACAGGTTATGAAAATATCACCAATACTGGTGGCTTGCATTTGGGTATATCCACTGATTTCACCAATGCGTCCAATAGCCAAAATACACCAACAACATTAGAAATAGGTCATACAGGGAAAGGAAGTTATGCAATTGAGTTTTCTAATTTAAGGGCACTTACAAAGCAGCAAAATGCTTATATTGATTTTGGTGATATTTATGTCAATACGATTTCAGGTAAAAGCTTAGATTTTCTGATAAATGAAAATTTAAAAAATACCTTAATGCAGAATGATCATATTCGTAAGCAAAATCTAAAGTCTACTGAAAATTATGCCTTTATAGCAGTACGTGGCATGGACTTTCAGTCAATCGCCAGTAAAGCGCGCTTTATTTCAGACAATTCGATTGCCGCTCTTACAGGCGATGGTGGTTCTTGGGGTATAGGTATTCCAGTCTATAACCTGAATGCCAATGTAGCTTTGACCGGTACAACTTATAATGGTAAACAGGGGATAGCTTACAATGTTCTTGCATCAACCGAGGGTTATGGTATTGATGCTAAAACGGGTTTGCCAAGTACCACCTCTATTCTTTTAATTGATGGTCAAAATGGCGTACATGGCGAAGCTGTGAATTATTATGCTGGTTTACGTAACATTGATGCTCTGATTCAAGCTGAAGGTGTGATTAGCTATGAAGATAGTGGACTATATATTCGTGCAGATGATTTATTAATTGCAGCACAAGCGGAATTAGCCATTGGCCAATTGCCTGGTTCAAAATATAACTGTACTTCAGGATCTGCGCTATGTGGTGCTGTAGTTGCTAACGATAGCTTCTCAAAACCTGATGATGTTTTGACTACGATTGCTTTAAAACTAGATGGTTCAGGTGAACTACGCATTATTCCAGGAGTAGATCCGACTCCTGCTGATCCTGATAGTAACTTCCTTGGATTGAAAGGTAATTTCAAATTTAAAGATTTAACTGCTGCGCAACGTAATGATGAGAATTATGTAGGTAGTTATTTTAGTTTAATCAACAAAGATATTGGTGAAAATGGTCAGGTTGTACAAAGTTCAGCATTAACTTTGAACAGTCTGGAAGGAAATTTAGGTTTTAATACAAAAGTTAAATTAAGTACAGATACAGTGACCTTGGATAGTCAGATTGACTTGAATCATACTAAGGATCTGGCAACCCCATTTAGAACCAATTTCGCAATGACCACTAATAATACTATGCAGAATATGGCATCAATTGCGTTAACAGGTGGAACGATGCGTAGTACTTTAGGAATAACGCCACGTTAAAAGGGTCATCTTCTTACAGAAGTGTGCTGTGTCACATACTGGTAAGTAAGATAAATAATGAAATGTTAATGAATTATTGTTCTAAATTGAGTAACTGATACTTCATGGGATTATAAGATGAAAAAAATAATAATGAGCAGTCTTGCATTTGCAATACTAGCAACATCACAGCAAGGGATTGCTCTAACTGCTTTAGCGGATCAGGAACTGGCAGCAGTAGAAGGCCAAGCTCTTTTAAATATGCAGACTAATTATGATTCAGGGCAAGGTATCAAGTTTCATAAACTAGGCCTAGAAGCATTAATGGAACTTAATGTTAATATTAAAAGTCTCCAATTGGGCTGTGGTGGGATGAATGGTGCAAATGCCTGTGATATTGATATTTCCAATATATCATTAAGTGGTCCAGCAACAGGGCAAAAGACCGATGGCTCTCCAAGTTTTACGGGTGAACGTGCTGCAACCAGTGCTCAAATTACCAATCCATTTATTGAGTTTGCAATCAGTGGTAATCAGACAGCTACACGTGAAGTTGTGGGTTTTCGTCTAGGTGCAGAAGAAATTTTAGGCTTACTGACCTTGGGTACGGACAATATTCCAGATCCACAAGACGGAATTAAAAGCTTCAGTGGTTATATGAAAATGGCTCAAACAGAAGGTCACTCCTATACTAAGGCTGCAACCTTTGGTAATGCATCAGATCAGAAAATTAGTGGTACATTAACCGCTTTAGGACAAGACCGTACTTATACCAGTAAACCTGGTGCTGAAGGTCATACTGGAATTACTGTACCTTCGATGCGTGCAGATTTTGTGATGCCAGAAACAGTCGTAACCGGTAAACGTCTTAACTCAGCAGTCGTTTCTGGTATTCGTTCTACCTTAACATCTATTCCACTTGCTGCATCAGAGAGTGGTTCGTATGGGCCTGACGTAAATGGCACACCAGACTTTTCTAAAGACCAGCTATATGTCACGTTTCCTGCTCTAATTTCATTAGGGAGTATTGAGGTCGGAGATCACTCATTCTTTAAAATGGCAAAAGGATCAACCTTAGAAAACTTGAATATGGATATTACCTTTGTTCAAGCCTTAAATATGATTCATAACATTCCATTATCCGGTACAGGTGGATATCTGTCTTTGCAAAGCCGTGATGTGCAGTGGTTAGGCGCTGACGATAAAGATATAGCAAAAGCAGGGTGGTGGATGTCGTTTAAAGATCCAATTGACTTGGGATACTTAGAAACAAAAGATTTGGTAGATGTGTCTGCTGTATTGCCACAAGTTGCTAAAGCACTGACTACTGAGCTGATGGCAAGTTATCATAATGTAGATGTATCAGTGATTGAAGCGCTGGGTTCTTTAGCAGGCACCCCAATTGAACGAAAAATGAATATCAATGTTGGCGCCTATACAGGATATTATACTGGACAGCCTGCGCGATTAACCTTACAAAATCAGGTCTTGCAGAATCAGTCGGTTACATCTAACTGTTTCGGCGGGCACAAGTTCTGTTAATTTCAAACATAAAAAAATCCCGCACTTAGCGGGATTTTTTACTTCAAAGACAAATTATTTCGCAATTTTAGCCAATAACTCTTCTTTAGAAAGGTTGACTGATTCAGCATCACGGCGACCTTTATATTCAAAAGTGCCTGCATCCAGACCTTTTTCACCAATCACGATACGGTGTGGAATACCAGTTAGCTCAAGGTCAGAGAATTTTACCCCTGGACGTTCATTACGATCATCCAGCAGTACGTCATAACCTGCAGCTTGAAGCTCTGCATAAAGCGCTTCAGCAGCTTCTAAAGTACGCGGTGATTTGTGCGCATTCATCGGCACAATGGCAACTTCAAATGGTGCAATTGCAGCTGGCCAGATGATGCCTTTCTCATCATAGTTTTGCTCAATTGCAGACGCAACCACACGAGTCACACCGATACCGTAACAACCCATCGTTACAGTAAATGGCTTACCATCTTCACCAAGGACTTTACAGCCTAACGCTTCTGAGTATTTTTTGCCTAACTGGAAGATATGACCGACTTCGATACCACGCTTGATTTGAAGCGTGCCTTTACCATCTGGAGATGGATCACCTTCAACTACATTACGCAGGTCATAAACCTCAGTAAATTGTGCGTCACGGTCCCAGTTTACACCAGTCGCATGCTTGTCAGCTTCGTTTGCACCCGAAACGAAGTCAGACAGTACAGAAGCAGCACGGTCAGCAATGACCGTAATCCCTTTTTCTACCAGACCTTGTGGACCTACAAAACCTGCCGTTAAGCCAAGTTCAGCAAGTTGAGCTTCAGTTGCAAACGCTAAAGGAGCAGCAATTTGTGGATGCTTTTCAGCTTTAATTTCATTCAGTTCGTGGTCGCCACGAAGGAACAAAGCAACAACTGGAGCAGGCTGATCCGCTTCTTTTGCAACGCCTTGAACGAGGAGAGCTTTCACTGAATGTGCAGGATCAGTACCCAGGAAGTGAGATACATCAGCAATGGTTTTTTGATTTGGCGTGTCAACAACTTTTAATTCTTGAGCGGGTGCAGCGCGTTCACCAACCAGAACTGCTTCAGCCATTTCGATGTTGGCTGCATAATCCGATTCAGTCGAGAATGCGATGTCATCTTCGCCGCTTGAAGCCAGGACGTGGAATTCGTGAGAACCTGAACCACCAATTGAACCAGTATCCGCCTGTACTGGACGGAAATTTAAACCTAAACGGGTAAAGATTTTGCAGTACGCATCATACATCTTGTCGTAAGTTTCTTGCAGTGATTCCTGGTCTGCGTGAAAAGAATATGCATCTTTCATGATGAATTCACGTGAACGCATTACACCAAAACGTGGACGAATTTCGTCCCGGAATTTAGTCTGTACTTGATAGAAATTGGCAGGCAATTGCTTATAGCTTTTTAACTCATTGCGCGCAAGATCAGTAATGACTTCTTCGTGTGTAGGACCAAGTACGAAATCATTGGTATGACGGTCTTTGAAACGAAGCAGTTCAGGACCATATTGAACATAACGGCCAGATTCTTCCCAAAGTGAAGCAGGCTGAGTTACCGGCATCAACACCTGTAATGAACCAGCACGATCCATTTCTTCGCGAACGATCGCTTCAACTTTATTTAATACGCGAACGCCCATCGGCAGCCAGGTATATAAACCTGAAGCCAACTTACGAATCATACCGGCACGAAGCATTAGCTGATGTGAAATAACTTCAGCATCGTTCGGGGTTTCTCTCAACGTTGCAAATAAAAAGCGACTCGCGCGCATGGAAACTGTCCTAAAAAATTAAGCGTTAAAGCAGAGATTATACAATAAAAAATGAGGTGAACATTTCAGAATGTCACCCCACTGTTATGCAATAAATTATGACATGATTTTACGTGTATGGCGCAGCATAAAATTTTTAAAGTCATCTAAATAAGTAAAGATGACTGGAACAACGACTAAGGTCAGTAGGGTAGAGGTGATCACCCCACCAATCACCGCATGTGCCATAGGTGCACTCTGTTCACCACCTTCACCGAGTCCAAGTGCCAAAGGAACCATACCCATGACCATAGCACTCGTTGTCATCAGGATTGGACGTAAACGGGTTTTACCAGAAGCGATAATGGCTTCATAGCGATCTTCACCACGGTCCATGGCTTTCTTGATGAAGTCAATCAGCAGGATAGCATTTTTGGTCACTAGACCCATCAACATAATGATCCCGATGATCGAGAACAGGTTCATGGTCGAGTTAAACAGGAACAGGGCTAGGAATACACCAATCAAGGACAAGGGCAACGAAGCCATGATCGCAGCTGGGTGAATAAAGCTGTTGAACTGTGAACCGAGTACAATATAAATGAACACGATCGATAGAGTTATCGCTGTCAGGGCATAACCTGCAGATTCAGCCATATCAGCATTGGCGCCTTGAGTGTCAAAGCTATAGCCCGGTGGTAAGTCAAAATCAGCCTGTACTTTGCTAATGTCCGTACCGATATCGCCTGCAGGACGACCAGCTGTATTGGCTTCTACCAGTACTTCACGCGCCAGATCACGGCGGTTAATCTGGGATGCTCCAAGTTTTTCCTCAAATTTTGTCACACTTGAGAGGGGAACCATGATTGGTTGACCATTCGCATCGGCCTTATTTGATGTGAGATACATATTTTGTAAGTCACTTGGTAGAGTACGTTTATCTTCAGTCAGGCGTAAATTCACGTCATAGGTTTCACCTTTCTCATCTTGCCAAGAGGTGACATCATCACCAGCAATTAATGGACGTATGACATTGGCAATCTGATTGACTGAAAGACCAAGATCACTTGCCAGTAATCGATTGACCTGTACACTCAGAGTAGGCTTGGGTTCTTTTAATGAACTCTCAAGGTCAACCACACCCTCTACTTTGCTAATCTCTGCCATAAAGCGGTCAGAAATTTTTTGTAATTCATCCAGATCTGGCCCTTTAATAGAGATCATGATGGGCTTTTGCCCACCAGAAACAGTTTCGTCTGCGGAGGCGACTGAAGTAATGGTAATCCCACCTACAGACTGCAAGCGCTCACGGAATTCATTGTTAAGGTCGTTCAGAGTTTTTTCACGTTCAGTCCGTGGCGTCACAGTGACGCGTAGACTGACATGGTTTTTGCCCCGGTCGGTAACCCCATTAATGACGCCATAAGTCGCACGTACATCCGGATGTTTACGGATGATCTGATCAACCTGCTGGAGTTTGGCTTGAGAATACTCCAGAGATGAATCAACCGGAGTTTCGAATTTAATCCGGATTTCACCTTTGTCTGGCACAGGTACAAATTCGGTACCAATCAATTTGGAAAGTCCGAGAGCACCGAATAGAGAAGCAACCGCAATCAGAATCGTGATTAATCTAAAACGCAGTGCCAGTTTGAGTAATTTCTCGTAGACATCGCTTAAGCCATCGAGCTTATTGGAAATCCAGGTAAAAAAGCGTTTTACCGCGTTGGGTTTTTTATTTGGATCCTTTTTACGCTCTGCCCAATGCGCAGACAGCATTGGATCCAGGGTAAAGCTGACAAACATGGAAATCAGCACAGCGGTACTTACCGCGACGCCAAACTGGAAGAAGAAACGGCCAATAATGCCGCCCATAAATGCAACGGGTAAAAAGACTGCGACAATGGTCAGAGTCGTAGCGAGAACAGCCAGACCAATTTCTTTGGTGCCATCCAGAGCGGCAGTGACATGGTCTTTGCCCATATCACTGTGACGTACAATATTTTCCCGGACCACAATGGCATCATCAATCAACAGACCAATACTGAGCGAAAGTGCCAGCAGCGTCATCATATTGATGGTGAAACCAAAGGCCCAGATAAAGGTTAAGGTACCAAGCAGGGCAATCGGTAAAGTAAGGCCAGTAATGACAGTAGAACGGAAAGAACCTAAAAATAGCAATACGATCAGTACTGCAAGCACAGCCCCTTCAATGATGGTTCGTGCCACATCGCCAATCGTTCCACGAATGCTTTTGGAGGAATCAACCACCACTTGCAAAGTAGTACCTTGCGGGAGCTGGGCTTTAATGCTTTCTAAAGTTTTATAAGTTTCATCGACAACTTCAATAACATTAGAGTCAGAACTACGCAGAATATCGATAGCCACTGCTGCCTTGCCATCCAGGAAAGCACCTGTTTCCAGTTCGGCCTGACTATCCTCAATCTTGGCAACCTGTTTCAGGAAAATAGGTGCACCATTTTTATTGGCAATGACCAGGTCCCCAAAGGCTTGTGGATGCAGCACTTTAGAATTGATTTCAATCACCAGCTCAGAATTGCCAGATTTCAGCGTACCACCAGGAACTTCAATATTTTCAGATTTCAGTGTGTTAATGACACTGTCTACACCAATCCTAAAAGCTTGTAATTTTTGTGGTTCAACCTGAATACGGATCTGACGCTGGGCATCACCGAGCAGGTTGACTGTACCCACACCGGGAACAGTACGTAGCTGCGGTACAATACGTTGATCAAGATAAGAACTTAATGATTTGAGATCCATTTTGTCGGATTCAAATACGATCGACATGACAGCATTGGCAGATGGGTCATAACGCTCAACCACGGGTTCCTGAATTTCATCACGAAAATCGGCAGTAACAGACGCAATTTTATCTCGCACATCCTGTGCAGCAGTGGTTGATGGTACATCCAGGTTAAATTCTGCCGTAATCATCGACAGGCCTTCACTGGATTGTGAAATCACCTGTTTAAGGCCAGAAATGGTATTGATCTGGTCTTCCAGTTTTTTGGTGATCTCAGATTCAACCGTTTCAGGAGAAGCACCCGGATAGTTAGTATAGACCACCACGAAAGGAAAATCCACATCTGGAAACTCTTCCACACCCATACGTTGCCAAGAAGCGAGGCCCAGTACCATCAGACAGAACATCATCATGATGGTAAATACAGGAAACTTCACACTAATACGCGTCAACCACATCTTGATAATCCTTTTATGATTTTAGTTCTGGCCAAGGGTGACGGTTTTATTAATATCGGCATCCGTGAAGCTGATTCGGCTGACCCGATCACTACTTTCAAGTCCGCGAACGACGGCAAGATTATCGTTATAACGTTGTTCTAGTACATCCACATTCACTTTAATGATCTTATTCTGGCGAACAGCCCAGACATAAGGCTTGTTCTGAATATCCCGGATAGTATCCAGAGGAATCAGCTGTCCGGAAATCTGGCGAGCACTGAGAATCTCGCCATCCACAAAGGAGCCGATACTTAAAGAAGTAATGGTTTCATTTGGACGAGCAAAGAATTCAATCTGACGACTGGCCTGATCTGCAATAGGAGAGATCCGGCTGATACTGGCAGTAAGCAGGTTTGGATTGCCCTGAATACGGTATTCAATTTTACTGCCAGTTTTCAGGTCAGCCTGCATGTCGCTCGGCACTTTAGCCTGAATTTCCAGTTGATCTGGATCGACAATTTCAAAAATGGTTTGACCGGGAGCGACAGTCTGACCTGGCTCAACCTGACGTTGGGTAATTACCCCACTAATCGGGCTGCTAATGATGCCATCCCGATCTGCCTTTTGTGCAATATCGACATTGGCCTGTTGTGCACGAACATTTTCTAATTGTGTTTGATAGTCGACACGGCTTTGTTCATATTCAGCTTTGGAAATAAAACCTTGATTGAGTAGGCGCTGCTTACGTTCCATCATGAGGCGTGCCTGATTCGCCTGTGCTTGAGCCGATGCACGATTGGCCTGGGCCTGTGCAAGACGCGCAGCATTGTCCTGATTATTCAGGCGAACCAGCACCTGACCTTTCCGAACGCGTTGCCCGACTTGAGCATTGACACTGGTCGCTGTAGCGGTCACCTGAGCCTGAATGCTACTTTGATTTACCGCACGGATAGTCCCGGTAAATGCTGTTTTTTGCACAGCATTGCCTGTCTTTACCTCAATCAGGTCTTGAGCAATCAGTTCTACATTGTTTTGATTTTTTGATGGCGTTGAATCAGCTGTTTCTTGTTTATTACATGCAGTTAAGAGCAGACTCATACAGAGCAGACTCATGACAAAAGTAGAGCGACTGGTATTATTTTTCGAAAAATAAGTATGCTGTGCAGGGTGCATAGGAGTCCTTTTTATAGCGCTGACCACAGAAGCAGCATCAGGAATAAAAGATTATTCAAGCGCTTTTAAACGCTGGATAATTCTGTCGTATTCTGCTTCCTGATTTCGATAGCGGCTTTGTAAAGATTGAATATTTTCTTTTTGTGCAGTCAGGTTTTTTTCATTGGTAACTAAGGTTTTTTTAAGGTGCTCAGGTACATTTTTACCTTTACGCAGAAATTCACGTTCCTGACGTACAAACATAATCCGATCTTTTTGTAGCTGCTTAAGTTGCTCTTGTTGGAAAGCCATTTGCTTTTTCAACTGAGAGAGTACTTCATTCTTTTTTTGTAATGCAATCTGACTATTATTATAGGCACGTTTTAACTTCTGGTCTTCTGCCTGTTGTCTGGCAAGTGCTGCGCGTTGAGGTGCCTGACGAATATCTGCTTCAACATTATAAGGTTTGGCACGCTGAATCACCTGCATATTCTGATCTAGTGCTTCATAGCCATAACGAATATGGTTAGGGGTCACGTTGCTGCTAATATTTGCTACCCCCTTATGATCATAATAACGATACCATTTTGCTTTTTGAGGCACGTTATTTGTTGCGGATGCATGGCTAATAGTCAACATGGTTTGCAGCATAAGTACCACTAAAACAGCAGTCTGCCTGATTATGGATTTTCTTTGACCTATATAAGCAGGTTTTTCCCCAAACTGGCGCATTATCGGCTCCGCGAAAAAAGTTTACTAATAAAGTTCTTTTAAAGTTGACTAAATTACTTAATTAGAAGTAATAATATTGGTATATTATTCCTAATTCCGACAATAAAAAGCTATTACCACTCAAAAAAAATCATTGAAACAGGGAAAGTGTGAAGTCGTTATTGAAATTATAATTTTTTGACTACTTGTGTAGAAAATGCTCGTTGATAATCTCTGGACAGGTATGTTAAAAATAATCGACACTTATATAAAATTCCGCTATAAGCCTGTGGTCGCTTATGGTTTCTGAATGGGAAGGGGTAAGAAATGGACGATAAATTCCAAAATCTAAAAGTGATGGTCATTGATGATTCAAAAACCATTCGTCGTACAGCAGAAACTCTTCTTCAGCGTGAAGGTTGTGAAGTCATTACCGCAGTAGACGGTTTTGAAGCATTGTCAAAAATTGCAGAAGCAAATCCCGACATCGTTTTTGTAGATATCATGATGCCTCGCCTTGATGGTTATCAGACTTGTGCCTTAATTAAAAACTCGCAAAGTTATCAGAACATTCCTGTTATTATGCTATCGAGTAAAGATGGTTTGTTCGATCAGGCCAAAGGCCGTGTGGTTGGTTCAGATGAATATCTCACCAAGCCATTTAGTAAAGATGAGTTGCTTACCGCAATCCGCAACCATATCAGTGCTTAATTTATTTGATTTTTTCTTGGGGAAATTGGCATGCCACGTATTCTAATTGTAGATGATTCACCGACCGAAACTTTTCGTTTCCGCGAAATTCTATCCAAGCACGGTTTTGACGTGATTGAAGCAGCAAATGGGGCTGATGGGGTGACCATGGCGCAGGCAGAATTGCCTGATCTGGTGTTAATGGATGTCGTCATGCCAGGGGTAAACGGTTTTCAAGCGACACGCCAGATCGCTCGTGGGGCAACAACCAAACATATTCCAATTGTCATTGTAAGTACCAAGGATCAGGCAACTGACCGTGTATGGGGTAAGCGTCAGGGTGCAGCAGATTATCTGACCAAACCTGTAGATGAAAATCAGTTAATTGATGTGATTAAGCAACACCTCAATGCAGGATAAGCGCTATGGCAGCGAATGGATTTATCGAACTGCTTCGGATTGCGAAACGGGGTAACAAAAACTACGTTTCCAATGACAACGAAGTCAACCGATGGTCAGGCATTGCTTTTGAAATGATGGGGCAATATTTTGTTGCTCCGCTCGGGGAAGTATCGGAAGTTATCTATCCGCCAAAATATACACCTGTTCCCAATACTCAGCCGTGGGTAGTGGGACTGGCAAATATTCGGGGCCGACTGCTTTCAGTTTCAGATCTGGCTCAATACATGTCTGGACATAGAAGCCAGTATTCACCTACTCAAAAAGTATTATGCATTAACCATAATGATCAGTATGTCGGCCTGGTTGTAGATCAGGTTTTGGGGATTCAACACTTTAATAAGAAAAGTTTCTTTTCTAAAACAACTGAATTAGACAAAAATTTACAGGAATATTGTCAGGGGTATTTCCACCAGCATAATCAGCAGTGGCATGTCTTTTTATTCAGTCGTTTGTTGCAAAATCCAAAATACATGAATGCATCTATAAAATTTATAAATTAATTGTCGCACGAAAGTAAAAGGGCGTAAATTCGGGGAGAAGCTTTATGGGCTTTAAGCTTAAGAAGAAAAATACAGGCGAGAGTAGCAGCCGCAGCGGCGGTAATGCTTTTTTAGCCAAGATTCAATCACAAGCAGATCAGCTATCACGTGTATTTGGTGATAGTGAAAAGTCTAAGCCACTCATTTACGGAGCAATTGGCTGTCTTGTTGCTGCAACTATCACACTGTTATACCTTTTCTATAGCGTTCCTCGTGCCAACGAACTTACACAAAGTTTGGGTGAATTGCGTCTACTTTCACAAACCATTTCGCGTCAAGCAACTGAAGCGACTGCTTCCGGCACGCCTGAGGCAATGAAGAAACTGACCGAATCACAGCAGTCATTTGCTGAAAATCTGGAAACGGTAAAAAGTATCCATTCGAATAATGAAGCCCTGCAAGCGGTAGACAAGCAATGGACTGAAGTATCTTCAAGTATTGACCTGATTTCTTCACAACAAAAAATCATTAACCAACTTTACGATACTAACATCGCGATTGGTGAAGCAATTCCAGGAATTCAGGCAGAATATAACCTGATGGTCGATCAGATGGCACGTCAGGACATGCCGTCGAACCAGGTGGTTATTGCCAAAAACCAGGTATTCATTGCAGAACGTATCTTGCGTTCGATCAGCTTGGTGTTAACCGGTACAGATGGTTCACGTGAGTCTGCAGATGACTTCAGTTCGGATACTGAAACATTCGGTGCTTACTTAAATGCACAGTTAGATGGTTCAGCACAACTGGGTGTACAACGTATCGATGATCCGAACTTACGTGAGTCATTAGAAGGTATTAAAG
The DNA here is from genome assembly GCF_000264725.1 of Acinetobacter sp. HA. NCBI lineage: Bacteria > Pseudomonadati > Pseudomonadota > Gammaproteobacteria > Moraxellales > Moraxellaceae > Acinetobacter > Acinetobacter sp. HA. The sequence goes on from NZ_AJXD01000098.1 coordinate 70,614, forward strand.
CTGAATATGATGATGTATTACAGTCAGCTGCATCTACAATTTTGAAAAACTCAGCGCAGATTGTAAAAGTACGTCAGGCATCTGCATCTATTTTTTCTCAATCTGACCAACTATTAGATAACCTGAACAAACTGTCAGGTGGTTCAACTTTAAAAACAGTTATTCCGGCAATATTGTTACTTACCTTCCTGGCTGGCTTCATTGTTTGCGTATTCCGTTTGCTTTCATTACGTGGTGCATCGGATAAACAGCGTGTAACTCGCCTACAAGAAGAATATGACCGTAACCAGAATGCGATTCTTCGTTTACTTGACGAAATTGCTGACCTTGCAGATGGTGACTTACGTTCATATGCAACGGTATCTGAAGACTTTACCGGTGCGATTGCTGACTCGATTAACTTCGCGATCGATCAATTACGTGATCTGGTATCGCGTATTACTGAAACATCTCAGGAAGTTGCACAATATACTGCAACTACTCAGAGCATTACCAACCAGTTAGCCGAAGCATCTGAACACCAGGCACAAGAGATTGCCGGTGCATCTGCAGCGATTAACGAAATGGCACTGTCGATTGACCAGGTATCTGCCAACGCCGAAGAGTCTGCTGTCGTTGCGGAACGTTCAGTACAAATTGCAGCAAATGGTGCAGACGTTGTACATCGTTCTATTGAGGGTATGGATACGATTCGTGAACAGATCCAGGAAACCTCTAAACGTATTAAACGTTTGGGTGAGTCTTCTCAAGAGATTGGTAACATCGTCGCACTGATTAACGATATTGCCGACCAGACGAACATCCTGGCACTGAACGCTGCGATTCAGGCATCTATGGCGGGTGAAGCAGGCCGTGGTTTCGCCGTAGTTGCCGATGAAGTACAGCGTCTGGCAGAACGTTCTGCATCTGCGACCAAGCAGATTGAAGGCCTGGTAAAAACCATTCAGACCGATACCAACGAAGCTGTAATTTCGATGGAACAGACTACTGCCGAAGTTGTGCGTGGTGCGAACCTGTCTAAAGATGCCGGTGTGGCACTAGACGAGATTCAAACTGTATCGAATAACCTTGCAAAACTGATTGCGAACATTTCCGATGCAGCAAAACTTCAGGCTGCATCTGCGGGTCATATTGCAACGACGATGAACGTTGTACAGGAAATTACTTCACAAACAACGACTGCAACCTTCGATACGGCACGTTCGGTATCTGAACTTGCTAACATGGCCGATGCATTACGTGAATCTGTATCTGACTTTAAACTTCCAGAATAAGTCAGACAAATTTGGGGGAAGGAGCGTGTCTTAATTCCGGTTAGGACACCTCCACATACAGATCAAGCCTCGACAAGATGTACTTAACTTCAAACGTTAGGTCTCGCGTGACGGTCACAATCAAGTTTGAGCGCCCTTCTTGGCGGCAGAACGTAAGAAGCCTTAGCTATGAAAGAAATATTAAAAGATCTAGTTGAAACAACAGCGCTTCCTGAAGATAGTTATCTTGATCAAGATGCTGAAATTTTAGAGATATTTGTCGAAGAGATTGAAGAAATCTTTGTCGAGTTAAATGCTTTATTGCCACAGTGGTTTGCCACACCAGATCATCAAGAAACATTAACCACCATTCGCCGCCATTTCCATACGCTGAAAGGTTCGGGTCGTATGGTCGGTGCGAAGCAGGCGGGTGAAATTGCCTGGGCAGTTGAAGATACTTTGAACCGTGTACTTTCAGGTTCAATCAAATTAACACCAGTCATTCAGAAGTTTGCGCAAGCAACTTTAAATATCTATCAATATGTATTGTATCCATGCTTTAAGCAGGTACAGCCATTAACCATTGATTTACGTCCAGTCGTACTTTTAGGACAACAATTACAAAAGCAATTGAGTCCAGAACCGGCACTTGAAGAATTATTGCTACTTGCGGACAATCTGACTGCTGAAGGTCAGCTAACAGGTCTTGAGCTTGCGGATACTGCAAAAGCAGATTCATCAGGAGTAGAGATTGCTGAAACTGCTACCGCAGAACGAGTAGAAGTTGCTGAAGAACGTACTGACCTTGAAGAAACGGTGGCGATCTTTGTTGAAGAAGCCGAGGAACATCTTGCGACAATCCATGATTTCCTAAAACATGAAAATAGTGCCAAGCAAGACTATAATGGCCTGATTCGTGCATTGCATACCCTGCGTGGCAGCTCTTCTATGGCACAGATTGATGATATCTGTGAGGCCAGCGTTAAAGTAGAGAATTTATTTAAAACGCTGGTTCAGGATGAAATTGCTTCAACTTCCAAAGAAACAGCACTATTACAGCAATATTCAGAATTTATCGGTGATTATTTACATCTATTGAAACAAGGTAATACTGAAAAGCTGGCAGGGATTTCTGCTACTTTTGAGGATGCCTGGGATACCTATGGCTTTACTGTGACTGAACAGCAGGATGCTGATCAATCTCAAGGTATGGTTACACGTCTGGTTGAACTGAATATTGATCAGTTACTGGATGCCGAATTTGAGTTTGATAAGCGGGTACTTGAAGAATATCCAGATTATATTGAAGCTTTGAGCCAGCAAGCCGCAGAGCTGATGGTACATACGGATAACCGTGCATCGATCGGTATTCATGAATTCGCATCCCAGTTAAAAGAAGCTTATGATGCTTTGCTGGCGAGACCGGTCTTGCTTGAAAGTGATTATGCCTTCGAACTGTTTGCACAGGCACACCAGGAATTTATTCACCTGTTCGATACGCTCGCGGCAGGACAGCGGGTGATTTTGAATGCCGAAGTTGAAAAACTTCTGGCGGATCTGTCTGCCTTTGTACAGCAAGACATCGAAGTATTCGCTACAGACAAAGTTGTTGAAACTGAGGTATCTGCGCCAGTAGAGTCGGATATATCCACAGCAGTTGATTTTACTGGGCTCAGCCAGCGTATTGCAGTTGATCGTCAGCAGCAGGACGCTGAAGATGCGAACCGTGATTTCGATGAAGACTTGCTGGATATCTTCCTGGAAGAAGCAGATGAGTTGCTGGCAGGCATTGATGAAGACCTGAATACCTGGTCCAAAGAACCTGAAAATACCCACTCATTGAACAATCTGATGCGTTATTTGCATACCCTGAAGGGGGGTGCAAACATGATTGCTGCCACGCATATCGGTTCGATTGCACATGAGCTGGAAAGTATTTATGAGCGCGTGATCCGTCAGCAGATTACCGTAACACCTGCATTGATCCAGATTATCCGACTGGTACAGGATAACGTGTCAGACCGTATCCAGAGTATTCGTGATAATAAGATTGATTATCCGGCACCTGAAGCTATTCATATGCTGCAAAATATCCAGGCACTTGTGGCTGGAACAGCTACTGCAACTCCGGTAGCTGCTGTTGAGACGGTAGAAGCAGAGACTTCTGTAGAACTAGAAGTTATTGACGATGCATCAGAATCTGCTGAGATCGTTGTGGAATCACAAGCGCTTGAGCGAGTAGACAGCTTTGAAACTGAATCTGTTCCTGCATCAGATGAGCAAATTCAGGAAGACCAGTCAGGCGAAACACTTACGGCTGAGTCAGCTGAATCTATGCTTGCTGATGAAGATGATCTGCAAACGATTGTTGAAGAAACCTTCCTGGAAGAATCGCAAGAGATTCTGGAAAATGCAGAAAAATTACTGAACCAATGGTTCGATCAGCGAAGTGACCGTAGCTTATTGCTGCAACTTCAGCGTGCTGCCCACAGTATCAAGGGTGGCGCCCGCATGATCAGCAATGAAAGCATCGCAAGTATTGCTTATGGTCTGGAAAGTGCATTTGAACAGTTTGCTGTTCATCATTTTAACTCCAATGCCTATGACAGTCTGCTACAAAAGACCCTGAAATGGCTGGGTCAAGCCATTTTTGATCATGATTACAATGGTTTTGAGCAAATCAAAGCAGCGCTGGATGCGATTGAGTTTGTAGATGTCACTGCACAGCTACCTGAACGTCTGACCAAAACTGAAAATCTGGAAGTTACAACTGGTTTCGAGTTTGTCCAGGGTGATGGTACTGAACCACCAAATATGATGGGTGAGTGGAATGAGAACACCTCAAGCGATAGCAATAACGAGATGATCCGTATTTCAGCCGAATTGGTCGAGAAGATGATTGACCTGTCAGGCGAAAATGCAATTAACCGTTCGCGTATCGAGATGGATCTGGGGCAACTCGGCAATACCTTAAATGAGATGGAACTGGCGATCAAACGTCTGGCTGATCAGCTGCGCCGTATGGAAGGCGAGCTGGAGTCTCAGATTATTGCCAAACATGGCTCAGAAAATTCACGCTATGCTGACTTCGACCCCTTGGAGATGGACCAATATTCATCCCTGAATCAGTTATCTAAATCTCTTGCTGAATCTGCATCGGACTTGGTCGACTTTAAGACCACGTTGGCAGAAAAAATCCGTGATACCGAAGGTTTGCTATTGCAACAATCGCGTATCCAGGCTGAGATTCAGGAAAGTCTGATGCGTACCCGTCTGGTACCATTTGACCGTATGTTGCCACGTTTACAACGTATTGTACGTCAAACTTCGACCACACTGAACCGTCCGGCAGAGCTGATTGTTCAGAATACCGAAGGTGAACTCGACCGTACCATTCTGGAACGTCTGGTAAACCCATTTGAGCACATGCTGCGTAATGCGATTGACCATGGTCTAGAAGATACTGCAGAACGGCTTGCGCTGAATAAGCCAGAAGTCGGTTCAATTGTCCTGAACATTAGCCGTCAGGGTACCGACGTCATTATCTCCTTTAGTGATGATGGTAAGGGGATTGATGCGGAGAGTATTCGTGCTAAAGCCATCAGTCTGGGCTTGATCAAAGCGGAACAGCAGGTGGATCAGGAAGAATTGCTGCAATTCATCTTCCATCCAGGTTTCAGTACGGCTAAAGCAGTCACCCAGATTTCGGGTCGAGGTGTTGGTCTGGACGTGGTACAAAGCGAAATCAAAACGCTGGGCGGTCACGTTTCGGTAAATTCTGAACTGGGCAAAGGCACGACCTTTACGATTCGCGTACCGACCACTGTGGCAGTCAGTGATGCCTTGATGGTGAAAGCAGGTGACCAGCAATTTGCCATTTCTCTGGCACAGATTGACCGTATTGTCCGTATTGCACCAGCAACACTGGAAACTTACTTCAACAGTAAGGATGATTACTTCAAGATTGATGGTGTGAACTACAAGCTGCGCTATCTGTCTGAGTTTGTCTCTAATCAGCCAATTCCACGTTTGAACAATGTCGCGCATTCATTACCAGTACTCCTTATCAAGGGTAATGGTGGTCAAAGTATCGCTTTGCTGGTGGATCAATTAGTTGGCTCACGTGCACAGATTGTAGTAAAACCAATTGGGCAGCAGTTTGCCAGTGTCGGTGTAATTGCAGGTGCAACCATTCTTGGTGATGGTCAGGTCTGTCTGATTCTGGATGGTCAGAATATTGCCCGTCAGGTTCAGGCGACTCAGCGTATCAAACAGTTATCTGATCAGCAGGATCTGTCGCGTCGTGGTAATGCACGTCGTCTGGTCATGATTGTCGATGACTCGGTAACTGTACGTAAGGTAACGTCACGTCTGTTAGAGCGTCAGGGTTATGATATTGTCACTGCCAAAGATGGTGTCGACGCGATTGAACAGTTGGAAAATGTCCGTCCAGACCTGATGTTGCTGGATATTGAAATGCCACGTATGGATGGTTTCGAAGTAATTAACCTGGTTCGCCATCATGATATTCACCGCAACTTGCCAATTATCATGATCACCTCACGTACTGGGGAGAAGCATCGTGAGCGTGCCTTCAGTCTGGGTGTGACACACTATATGGGTAAACCGTTCCAGGAAGCGGAGCTGCTTGCCAATGTTCAAGAATTAATTGCTGCTCAACAGGGGTAATGAATGAATAGTCAGACTAATGTGAACGCAGTGTCGGCCGATAAAATCAGCCAGCAGGAGCTACAGCATCTCATTACCGTATCTACGGGATTTATTGATGCGTATATCATCGACTGTCATGGCAAGGATCCGATGTTGCTGCCGCAGAACATTGTTCTATCAGCGCTGGATAGTGCTACACAGGTAAAAACTGTAGAGTGGCATGATGCACAACTTCCAGTTTATGCAGTGAATGATCCAGACCGTAAGAATGGTGTAGCATTAGTCATTGAAGGGGATGAAGCGAATCAGCGTTTTGCCCTGATGTGCAATGAAATGCCAAAGACTATCCGTTTACGTATTTCGGAAATTGTCGATGATGAACGCGAAGTGACAGATCCGACGATTTTCCAGTATGTACGTATGGGCGAGGCGATGTACCATATTCCGCAGATGGCACATATTCAGTCCTTGGTCGGCCATTAAGCTATATAGATCTAAGAATATAAAAAAGGAACTCAACGGAGTTCCTTTTTATTTGGAGCTTTTCAATCTGGCTTAGTTTGCCAACAGATTGATCAGGATTTTTTCGTAAATTTCAGCCAGTGGTTCCAGATCTGCAATATCGACATGCTCATTAATCTGGTGAATCGTTGCATTCAATACGCCTAGCTCAAGGACTTGAGCACCGGTAGGGGCAATGAAACGGCCATCTGAAGTACCTCCAGAAGTTGACAGTTCGGTTTCAGTACCAGTGACATCACGAATCGCATCTTTTGCAGCATTCACCAGTTCACCGACTGGTGTCAGGAATGGCAGGCCAGATAAAGTCCACTGAATGTCATATTCCACACCATGACGATCCAGAACTTCTAAAGTGCGTGCTTTTAATTCGTCAGCAGTCACTTCAGTTGAATAACGCCAGTTGCACAGCAAATTCATTGTGCCTGGAACAACGTTGGTTGCACCTGTGCCAGCATTGATATTGGAAATCTGGAAAGAGGTTGCCGGGAAGTATTCATTGCCATTATCCCAAACAGTTTCACAGAGTTCAGCGATGGCTTTAGATGCAGTATGAATTGGATTCACAGCAAGATGCGGATAGGCCACATGACCTTGTTTACCTTTGACAGTCAGGTTGGCATTCAATGAGCCACGACGGCCGTTTTTAACAATATCACCAAGTTTATTGGTACTAGATGGTTCACCTACCAGACACCAGGTAATTTTCTCATTACGCGCTTCTAAGGCCTGAATGACTTTTACTGTACCATTGATTGATGGACCTTCTTCATCAGAAGTGATCAGGTAAGCAATTGAACCTTTATGATCTGGATATTTCTCTACAAAGCGCTCAGTAGCAACGACCATGGCTGCCAATGCAGTTTTCATATCTGCACTGCCGCGACCATAAAGTTTACCATCACGGATTTCTGGCAGGAACGGGTCAGAGTTCCAGGCATCCAGATTGCCGGTTGGCACTACATCTGTATGACCTGCAAAACAGAACACCGGGCCTTCCGTCCCTTTGCGCGCCCAAATATTATCGACATCTTCAAAACGCATGTTTTCGATGTTGAAGCCTACCTTTTTCAGGCGTTCTGCCATGATGTTCTGGCAATCATGATCGACTGGAGTAACGGAAGGCTGACGTAACAGTTGCAGGCTTAAATCGAGAGTTGCGGAAGATGTCATATGAGATTCATTCATAAATCAAGAATATTGTGTGCACTATGATAGGCGAAGAAATAGTAATTTGGGAATCTCAGGCATAAAAAAACCCTGACAAGCGCAGGGTTCTTTTACTAAGGCAATAAGATTAGTTGCGGTGAATTTTATCAGCAGTTTTTTCTGCTGTACCAGTCACGGCTTCACCCGCTTTAGACACATCTTTACCAACGCCTTTCACAGTATTACAACCTGTAAGTACAAATGCCAAGATTAAAGAAGTTGCAAGAATTTTTTTCATCATCATCTCCGTGTTATCAATAATAAAATTATTATGATGTGGAAGTTAGATTAGAAAATATACGAAAGAAAAAATATATGGTTTTCATAGTGCTTGCGTAAATTAATGTAATAGTTATCAAATTTTTCAGTAAATATCCTAGATCAGTGTCGGGACACGGAACATATAGAAATCTCCGCTGAGTGCCGATTTATATAAGCCATTAGTCCACCACTGTGGATAGTCACTGCTCATATGCCGGTTTGGATAGATCCATTCATGTCGTTGCAAACGATAAAAGCCTTGTTCCCGGTCTGGAATCTGATAGCCCCAGCTGCCCAAACGCCGTCCTGTATTCACCCAGTCTGGAATAGGCGCGCTGCGATGGACTGGTAAATACAGTTGTCCCTTCAATATGCAGAATCGCTGATCAATCGGATAATCCAGCGCATCCGGAAACTGGAACTGTTTTTGGGTGAAATGCTGCAACTTGCGATTCAAGGTATCGCTTCGGTTTAAGCCATACCAATGCGGCAAGCTAAAATCTGCTTCAGCCAGATAGTATTTTAAAGCAATTTCCCAGTGTTCAATTTTTCCGCTGATTTTATTGAACAGCAGAAAATCGAGTTCACCAAAGGTTCTGGATCCGTCAATCTTCTGAATACTATGTCCAAGCAGGGTATAGGGATGATAACCCTTATCCAGCAGCCAAAACCAGATCAGCATTTCGAAACGCAGTCCAAGACGGGTACTTTTGAGTTGTGCAACAAAGTTTTCCAAAGCCTGTGGATTTTGATCCAGTTCTAAAAGTCGTGGATGATAATTTTCCAGATATTGTTGCCACATTTGATCTGAATGCAAGTAAAAGGCATGCTCTAGTTCAAGTTTGTCAGGCACCTGAGAAAGGATATTTGGACTGCCAACAGCGAATGCCAGCTGACGTACCAGTGGATGCTGATACTGTTGCCACGGTTCAATAAAGTCCTGAGTCAGGCAGGGTACAGGCATGAAGAGTCCTAGCTAAATATGCAGAAATACAACGGATAAGAATCAAAAACACCTTATACTACCCCAATTCCATGGTTAGGGTTGCTGTATGAAAGTGTTGTTTTGGCGAAGTCTGGTGGTCATTTTTGTGACATTAGGCTTTATAGGTGCGGTTTTGCCTGGCATGCCAACAACGGTTTTCTTGATTCTGGCCACATGGGCTGCCTCTAAAGGCTGGCCGCAGATGGATGAGTGGCTGCTGAATCACCCTAAATATGGACAGACTTTACGCGACTGGCGTGCCAATCGGACCGTGCCGCGTAAAGCCAAATGGTTTGCCAGTATCATGATGCTGGTTAGCGGGATTATCATGTTATTTACCAATGCACCGCTGGCTGTCAAAATCTTTACTGATCTGACCATGCTAATCGTGGCAATCTGGTTATGGTGCCGCCCGGAACCCAAGCCAATCTCTGAAAAGCATATACCGTCTGAAAGGGAATAAATGTATGCAGCAATGGACTATAGAACAAGCCGATATTCAGATTGATCTGGCTGCACAAAAACTGTATCTACCTCGTTTTGCCAAGAGTTATTCAATTTCAAGTGGTAAAAATGGTATCGGAGAAATAGAAAATAGTGGTAAAACGCCTCGAGGCTGGCATAAAGTTACGCAAAAAATCGGGGCTGATACACCATTGAATAGTGTATTCATTGCCCGTCAGGCTACAGGAGAGATTTATTCTGAATCACTGGCAGCAGAATTTCCCAATCGGGACTGGATTCTGACCCGGATTTTATGGCTGAGTGGTTTGGAAGACGGTTTTAACTATGGTGAAGGTTGTGATACTTACCGCCGTTATATCTACATTCATGGCACGCCAGATACAGAACCGATGGGGATACCAATGTCACATGGCTGTATCCGTATGCGTAATACCGACCTGATCGAGCTGTTTGATCTGGTTAATGAGCAGGCTCTGGTTTATATCTCAGAACATTCTTTAGAAAAATAGTCTCTTACCAATGTTTTCATGGCTCCTATTTTAAATCTCTACAGAGAGTGAGATGGAGTAGAGAGCGTAAAAGGATTTTATCTCACTATTCACATTTAAATATGAATGACCAGACAGCTTTAGAGCATGATGAAAAGCATCGTTTGCCTTTGAAATAAGCTGAATTTCCTCCTAAATCGAAAAATATGGCATAAATCCCGACTTATTTTTGATTAAAAATAATTGCAGATACGTTTTTACATGATCACAACGTGTCCTTAAATAAAGCTTTGTATACTATTTCAGTGAAATAGCGGCTTTTGGACCGTACGGTGTATATAACGAACGATCCAGCAAGCAATGAATACCGCCTTATCTGAGTTCGAGATTCAATAAATTTCGGTATAGACTTAAAAAATTAGGACTTACGCACTGTTATTTATAGACTCTCTGTGGTAGCAGATGATTTTTATCGAGAATAAAGTCATCAATGAAGTTTTTGATCATTGGTCTAAATAATTTCTTCTGCCAATGATATACATTTTCAAAGATCCCCTCAAACTGGTTCTTTTGTATCTCAACGTAGGCCATTAAGGCTGAAAAAATATGATTCAAAATCAGTTTAGACCGTCTTACTTGAAACTTTTCAATATGACAAACCTGTTTAATCACTCGGTGATATTGTTCTATTTTCCAATGACTTGAATGTAATTCATGAAAACCCTCAAAGGACAATAAATCATCTTCATCTTGATGCACAATATAAAACCTCTGCTGTTCTTTTAACTGAGTCTTAAATAATTGTACAAAGCCAAAATCTTTGAGCCAGACCACTTGACCCTGATGGAAATCTGGCAATAAACGCAGTTGAAACCATTGTCCTTTTTCTGGGGAAACCTTACGGTTACTGTCGACACCAAACATAAATCGAATACCATATTTTCTTATGGTTTTTAGATTTTCAGTCGATGAATACCAACTATCACCTGTAATAAATTGAATCTTTGCACCCCAACTGAGTACTTCACTTAACATATCCATAAAGTAATCATTCTTGGTTTTACTTTCAGATTTGTCATAAATTCGGAAATTAATTGGAATATTTTGACCATTTTGATCTGTCGCATACAAGGTAATGAGATTAATACCTTTGACGGATCGGTGGTGTTTGCCTGACCAAAAATAGCTAACTAAGTCCATATGCTGACTATACGGTTTATCTAAAACAGTATCATCAATACTGACTATAAGTTTATTATTATCAATATGTTGAATTGCTTCTTGATATAGGTCGTGAGGTGTGTAGTCTTCACGCTCTAGAAAGCGATTTACACTATCATGCGAGATATTATAAGTCTCGGCAAGTTGTGTGCAGCTAATAGAGTTCGGTTCTGTCATGAGAAAGCCCATATAAATGGGTAATGTACAAGTTGCTGTAGAAGCATGTTTAATTCGTCTGATCACAGATACTTTATAAAGTATTTTAATACTTTTTTGAATCTGTCAATGCGTAAGTCCTAAAAATAAACAAAAAGTGTTGTTTTTTTTGGCGATCAACCTATTTTTTAATCACTCGAACCTAAAAAGTGGAAAACATTCGGAAAAGCGTTTGACACGCTGTGAAGATTCTCTATAATGCACCTCATCAAGCGATGAAGTCGATTTGAAAGGGCGCTTAGCTCAGTTGGTAGAGCGTCTGCCTTACAAGCAGAATGTCGGCGGTTCGATCCCGTCAGCGCCCACCATATTCTCTCTTGCTTAAAATCTCAATTTTTCTTAGAATCCTAAGTCTATAATAATTTATAAGATTTCATGGCTATGAGAAATCCATATCAGCGCAAGGCCGCGGCTAAAGCTCAAAATACTCCTTACGATCCTCTACAAGTTTATAAACAGTTCATCGAAACAATTGTGGTACAAGGCTGCATTTACGCCTTATACCAAGATGGCTGGGCACTCTGTGCAACGCCAACAGGGCAAAAGGCTTTTGCAACCTGGCAGAGTAAAGGCTTGGCAAAACTGCTCATCAAAGATAACTGGGAAAAATACGAAATTCAGGAAATCAGCTTTAAAGACTTTATTGAAAAAGTGATTCCTTTCCTGCGTGAAGAGCATACCGCTTTATCTCTAGATCTGACGCCTGAAGGGCAAAATATTCTGGTTGCACCAGAAAAAATGCTGCTGGATATCAAGAATTATCTGTATCAGATTTATGTGCAGAAGCCGGAGATCTTTAAAAGCGGTCATATTCCATTGCCACGCCAAATCCGATTGCATTGATTTTCATCTTTTAAATAACTCTTTTTTAATATTCATTCAGCAACCAGCCGCTAAGAAAAGCAAAATACTCGCGTAGCCACGAGTTATAGCGAATATATAGTGGTGTTTCTGCGCTAATACTGATGACCTGTGTATAGCCCTGATGTCTGGCTATGGCACGAGCACGAATGCTATGAAAGTCACTGGTGACAATGGTAATTGGATCATTCAAAGTAATCTGATGACTTTTTAAAATCTTTTTGGAGTTGATCAGATTGAGTTCGGTGCTGGTACTTTGATCTTCCATTACAACTGGATTACGAACAGCAGGATATGACTGTTTAAGGTAAGCCTGCATCACTTCGGCTTCAGTATATTTCTCCTGAAAACTCAAGCCGCCCGTCATAATGATCAATGCTTCTGGATGCAATTGTGCATATTTAGCTGCAGTGTCGAGACGTTTTTGCAAGGTTGGCGAGGGTCGGTTGTTTTCTATACCACTACCTAAAACCAGGATTGCCTTGGTTGGCAATTGGGTATTATCACTATTGATATTGCTTTGAATATAGCCAAAGAAGATCAGAACACTGGCAACCCAGGTAAAAAATCCAATCCACATCCATTTCCATACATTGGAACGAAACCTGGAGTGCTGGTGCCATTGCTGGAAATAGGAAAAGAACAGGGCGTAAATAATCAGTAACACGCCAATCAATAGTGGTAGCAAGATTCCCAGATGAATCTTGTTCTGTAAGAGTAACCAGAGACTGTCTGCACTCAGTAAAATCCCTACAATACTACTGATCAGGCGTTTATAAAAATCTGACATGAATAATCCTGTAATTTTCATATTTTATTGTAGGTATTTCAGTTCTATAGGCAAGAAAAAACCGGGCAACATGGCCCGGTTTTTCTATCATTCACTGATTAATACACATCACGGCGATAACGACCGTCCTGACGTAATTGATCAACAGTTGATTCACCTAGAATATCAATCAGTGCCTGATCGACATCACTGGCCATGCCATCAATGCTACCGCAGACATAAATCACAGCACCATTGTTCACCCAGGTTTTCAGCTCATCCGCCTGTTCACGGAGCTTGTGATGTACATAAACTTTTTCAGCCTGATCACGTGAGAATGCCAGATCCAGACGTTTTAGTGTACCTACAGTCAACCAGGCTTCCAGGGTTTCCTGATAGAAGAAATCGTGTGCACGCTGACGTTCACCGAAGATCAGCCAGTTTTCATTATAGTCCTGACGGTTACGAGTATGCAGTAAACTCATCAGGCCAGCGATCCCGGTACCATTACCAATACAGATAATTGGGCGGTTATCATCCACCAGATGGAAGGAATCATTGCTGCGAATACGCAAGGCAATAGGTGCATTGAGTGCAGCATATTGTGTTAACCAGCCTGAACCTAGACCAAGTTCACCAGAGGTATCCTTTTGCTGACGAACCACCAGACGTAAGATCTGTTGGCTTGGAATACTGGCAATAGAATATTCACGTGTTGGTAACACGGGTAACTGATTCAGTAATTCTTCTGAAGAAATAAATGGGAAAATTGGCTGAGTCAGATCACGATTCCAAAGGATGTCTTCTATACGTTGCTGCATAGAGGCAACCACAGTACCTGCAGGAATTTGGTGTGCTGCCAGGAATTGCGCAATGCGTTCAGCACTGTTCCCTGGCTGGATTTCTGCAATATCACCCGCTTGCCATTGTGCTTCATGTTCAGGTTTAAATTCCAGGTTAAAGGCTGGAGCTCCCAGACTGCCTGGATTCAACACCTCACGTTTTACAAGGGTCCAATGGTCAAAGGTTTTATCAATGTCCATGGCCTGAAGTTCTAGCTGAGTTGACTGAGCGAGTGCGGCATTCCATTGCTGGATATGCTCGTTACTGGCATTGTCGACTTCAATAGTGGCAAATAATTGCTGAGCACCATTATTTTTCAGCCATTGATCAATACGGTGACCAAAACTACAGAAAGTATCCGGATATTCTTTAGAACCCAGCGCCAGTACAGCATAATGAAGATGATTCAGGTCAGCCTGACCGGATATAATTTTCTTCTCAAATGACGAAGCCAGGTCTGGTGCTTCACCGGTACCATAAGTACTTGCAATAAAGAGCACCTGTTCAGCCTGTTGCAGATCAGCCAGCGTCAGCTGTTGTACGGATTTTACCGTTGCTGGTTGATGCGCTTGTTGTAAGGCTGTTGCGGTACGCCATGCCAGCTGTTCAGAAACACCGGTTTGTGTGGCATAAGCAATCAGCCAAGGCTTGGCATTTGGATCAATATCGACGGCTGTAGCGCCTTGACGTGCGGCAAGGGTTAATTTCTTCTGTTTACGACGCTTCAGATACAGCATCCAGCCGGTCACAAAGAAAAGTGGCATCAGCAGTGACGCGACCATGGCAAAGAACTGATAAATCGGACCAAAGAAGCTGCCACGGTGCACCGGTAGCATACTGCTCATGATCTTTTCATTCAGCTTTTTGTCTTCATACATTTCTACCAATGTAAAAGCTGCATCCTGATAGTTATAAGTAGCATTATTACGGGCACGCTCATGCTGAACTTCAACATCGGTAAAGCTGAGTTTCAGTTCACCATCGGCTTTATTAGGAATATTAAAAGTAACTGTTGAATATTTGTCATTGAATTCATTCTGGAAACCTGCCCAGCTCTTGTTCAATGCAGTAAGTAAAACGGTATCATCAACACCTTTCTCACGACCTTCACCGCGATTTTCGCGCTGACCTTCGCTTTGTGGACCGCGTTCGCCTGCACCTTCACCACGAGAACCACGTTGACCTTCACCACGTGATTCGCCAGCACTACGACCTTGTTCTGCACCACCACGGCCGCCTTGACCTTGCTGCATTTCAGGTTGTGGACGTTCTACACCCAGCACCTTGAACATACCATTGCGCCACCAGTCATAAGACCAGTACAGTCCGGTACACGCCAGGATCAGGTAAAAAATCACGACCCAGGTTCCAACAACCGCGTGCAGATCCCAGATAAAGTTACGACCTTTCAGTTGCGGCTTCACAGCTAGCCACTGCTTCACTGAATGGCGTTTTGGCCAGCGTAGGTAAAGACCCGACAAGACAAAGAAAATCAGCATCAGGGCACAGGCACCTGTGATCTGCTTGCCAACAGGACCCATGGTTAAATAACGGTGTAGCTGCTGTATGAACTGGAAGAACTCGCGGCCTTTGATTTCAGGCAGTACTTCAGCCGTATATGGGTTGACCATCATGTTGTAGCCACGACGAGCACCTTCTTTGGCAATATTAACCGTACTGGATCCTGTTGGACTGGCATCCAGGCTCACGCTGTTGATCTGCATTTCAGGATTTTGCTGCTTAAAGTGCTGATACAGCTCAGCCGGGCTGAGTTTCGGCCCGGATTGTGCCTGTACGGTATAACTGTCCGTATTGATCCATTTCAGGATCTGTTGTTCATAGGAATATATCGCCCCGGTAACGCCCATAATTGACAGGACCAGACCGGCAGTAATTCCAAGAAACCAGTGGATCTGGAAAAAGGTTTTTTTAAACATGGTCGTTGGATGAAAATACGAATATTAGAAAATGGTCTGATTATAAAGGAATATCGCAATAGAATGATGGATTTTGCGGATAATATTTATTCTCATTATCGTTTACAGTTATAAATACAAAAAAACCTCCGTACCCAGGTAGGAGGTTTTTTTTAATGAAAGTTCGTATCAGATTTCTTTCGGTTCGCCTACTTCTTCACGTAAATGCTTGCGAATGGTTTCGAATGAGAAATTTTTGCTATCCAGGCGTTTTGGCAGGATATAAGCACCTTGCTGACCTTTAACTTTGAAATTAACCAGCATGAATTCAGGTGTATTGTACCATTCATAGATGTCTTTCCAGCCAATCGCACCTACACCTTCTTGTAGACCCATTTTCTGACGCATCACGATCCCGTGAGGTTGTACACCCAGACGAATACCTTTAATTTCCTGAACTGGAAATTCGTTCATCTTACGCTTTACATACCATTCCAGACCAAAAGTACGGATCAGGTAGTACAGCACCACACACACCAGTGCCACCCAGCAAAAAATCGTAGAATAGTTCTTGAGCATGATAATGCCCAGAATAGAAAGTGCCACAACTGCACCCATGATCAGCCAGGCTTTCATGCCAATTTTATTGGTACTGCGCCAGATCATTAGCTGAGCATGACGTTGTTCCTGTTCTGTCACTTCATAGTTCACAGGCTGTAGGGTATAGGCGTATAAATTTTTCGCGGTCATAGTGAAATTTACAAATTTAAAACTGCAAAAAGTTTAGCATTATTTGTACCAATTCAGTGAGTATATTGTTCCAAAATCAGTCAAATTATAATGAGGCTAATTCGGTTGCCTGCTCATCACGTTCATGGCTTAAACCTTGCTTTAACTGACTGAGTTGATTCAAGATACTGAACATTAAGGACAGTTGCTGCAAAATGATCAGGGATTTCTGGTCTTCATCCTGCTGGTGTGACAGGCGTTGACGAATATTGTGGATCATATTCTGTGCACTAAGATCGGGCACTTCATCGGCCAGTAATGCTCCACGAATGTCTTCAAGCGCTTGATCTAGCAGGCTTAAAATTTCCTGATCTTCGATTTTCTCACGATGTGCACCTAGCGCAGCAATATAGCTGATCAGGGTATGATTCAGACAAAGAAATTCGAAAGCCTGGCTCTTTTGCAAAGGATCAAAATCGGGCTCAGTCGCCAAGGTCGAAATCAGGGAAGCAACTTCAGCATCGGTATTATGTGCAGCGCGACGCACGATCCGGTAACGCAGACCATTGTTACGCCCAGTTTTATACTGTTCAATCACTTCGCTAAGATAATCGACCTCAGCATTTAAAGAACGTTTGATTGAACGCGGTAGACGGCGGAATTTCCAGTCAGGGAAGATAAAGCTCACCCCGAACCAGGCAATCGCACAGCCAATGAGGGTATCAATCATCCGTGGCAATGCTGCGGAAAAGCCCATACCATCCAGGTTAAAGTTGATCAAAGCCAGAATGGTGATGAAGGCTGTAGCTTGCGCATACTGCTTACTGCGTAATTCAAAGAACAGCACGCCACTCAGGATCAGAAGCAGTAATTGACCTTCGATTGAAGGGACAAAATATAGAACGGCAAAGCCCAAGCTAATCCCAATCAATGTGCCGACTATCCGCAGACGTAAGCGGCGCTTGGTGGCGTTAAAGTTGGGCTGACTCACGAACAGGGCAGTCAGCAGAATCCAGTATCCATATTCGATATTGGTCAGCTGTACAAAGATATAAGAAATCAGCAGTACAATCGACAAACGCACCGCATGACGGAACAGCACGGATTCCGGGGTCAGATGCTGTTTGATCCGGATCCGGATATCTTCCCAGCCTTTTAAGTCGTCATCTTTGAGCTGGTTTTCAATATGTTTGGCACGCTCGAACTTAATATTGCGTTCGGTTTCCAGATTACGTAACTGGGCATCAATCGACTTTAAGTTCTGATACAGAGAAAACAGTGCATTGATCCAGACTTCATCATACTGCTGTTCCTGACGTAACTTATCCAGTGAATAGCGCAGATTCTTAAAGGCATGCTTAAACCGCGAATTATGCTGGTAGGTTTTACGCTGAAGGATACTTTCGCTCAGGTCCTTACAGGCTTTGCCCTGAATCGACAAAATGCGCTGAAAGCGGAACAGAATATCGCTATGCTCAAAAATCTTTGCCAGTTTCTGATAATCAATATGGGCTGAGTCCGCCCGCTCATGAATGTCTTGGGCAATAAAATAATATTGCAGGCTGCGACGGGTGTCTTTCTGTCCTCGATCTCCCTTGAGTCGGGTCAGTAAAGCAGCTTTCATATCATTAAAAATCGCAATTAATTTGCCATTTTCAAGTGAAAGTTCAATCATGCTTTGCTGATAACTATTCGACGTCATATCGACATCAAATAGATTCGATTTGGCATAAAGAAAGTTACCGAGCGACGAATAGCACTTGGCCAAATTGTCTTGTGCCAGACGGGCAGGGAACAGCAGGAAACTAATTGTAGATAACAGGCCATACCACATGGCACCGATAACCAGCAGGCCTGCCTGGGTGTACCAGTTATCAAATAATTCTACCCCGAGCATGGAATAGACCGAGATCACCAGACAGCCATATGAAATCGTAGCATAACGCCGTCCCAGCGAGCCGAGCAGAATTAAGCCAATACAGGACACGATGAGTGCCAAGGCGAACAGGATCGGGTACGGAAATAATAGATAAACGGCAGAGGCTGTAATAAAGAAGCCAATATAAGTATAGAGGAGATTCAGAATCCGGACCGAGAAGCGGTCGTCAATATCGCTTAAACCTGCTGCCACCACACCCAAGGTCAGTGGAATGGTCATTAACTGCTGACCCATCAGATAAGGCACAAAGGCAGTTCCTGCAAAGGCAATGATCATCCGCAGATTATACATAAAGGTCGTATTGCCGGTGGTTTGCTTGAAACGAGTGAGCCAGGATTTCAAGATTCGTCCTTCTATACCACTGTCTTTAGATAAAGACTTAATAAGTGTGTGAAAATTTAGCAATAAAAATAAGTAAATTTGCTTCACAAATCATACTATGCTCTGTGTAAACTTGTCTGCACAGCGCTCATTTAAATTCTAAATATTATTATGTCGACAACAACGACCAATAAAAACTATGCCATGTCCTGGATCATATTACTGGCATCCCTCACTGCACTTGGCCCGCTTTCTATTGATATGTATCTGTCGGCATTGCCACAAATGGCTGATGATTTTGGTGTCACTACCCAGCAGGTGGCAAACAGTTTGCCCGCCTATTTTCTGGGGCTAGCGATCGGGCAGCTGGTCTATGGTCCGGTCAGTGACCGTATCGGACGTAAACCGCCATTGTACTTTGGTTTAGCCTTATATGTAGTGGCAAGTCTGCTCTGTGTATTTGCCCAGAATGAATGGAGTCTAATTGCCGCACGGGTGCTGCAAGCCCTGGGTGGATGTGTTGGTGTGGTAATTGCCCGCGCTGCGATCCGTGATCGCTTGGATATGCACTCAGCAGCTCAGGCTTTTGCCAGCATGATGATTGTCAGTACGATTGCTCCAATTCTAGCGCCGAGTATCGGAGCCTGGGTATTGCTGGTATTTGAATGGAATATGATTTTTGTATTACTGATGCTGTTTGGTCTGGTAATTCTGGCGTGTGTACATTTTTTCTTTAAAGAAACCCTGGAGCCAGAACGCCGTTTACAACTAAATTTTACCCAGGTCATGAGCCTGTATCAGGCAATTTTTCAGGATGAAAGTTTCAGAAAGCCGATGTTTGCTGGTTGTTTTTCCAGTGCAGTCCTGTTCTGTTATATCACCTCATCTTCAGCGATTTTGATGGATCATTTTCATTTAAGCGAGCAGCAGTTTGCCTATGTCTTTGGTGGCAATGCAGTCGGGATTATGCTGTTTTCCACCCTGAATAAAAAGCTGGCGCATCGGTTTGGTATTTTAAGTCGTTTAAGAATCGGAACGACCTTACAACTTGGTGGCGTAATTGCTTTGTTGGTGCTGGGAATAATTGAGACTGAATCTTTAATTCTGGTCATTGTTGCCATGTTTATGGTGGTGGCATCTATTGGTTTTACCGGACCAAATGCCATGGCGATTGCGATGTCTGAGCAGGGGGCACGTGCTGGAACTGCCAGTGCCATTATGGGCAGCATGCAGTTTGCCTGTGGTCTGCTTGGCGGGATTCTGCTGAACTTTATGTGGTGGAATGCTTTATTTAATATGGCGCTGGTAATGGCGATCTTTGTTGGGATTGCGGCAGTGACCATTTACCGTCTGCAGCTGCCGTCGCCTAAAGGGGATTAAACATAGGGACGGCATAACTGCTCAAGATAAGCTTACAAGTTCAGACAATTAGTCATTTAAAAAGACAGCGAAGTCCTCAACTGGCACACGTGGCGTAATGAAAGTATTTACAATATCCTCTGGATCTGCATAGCCGAGAGCCATACCGCAAACCAATTCTTCATCTTCAGGAGCACCCACCACGTCTAGCACAATAGGATGAAAATAGTTCCAAGCTGCCTGTGGGCAAGTATCTAATCCACGTGCTTTAGCTGCCAGCATCACATTCTGGATCATCATGGAAATATCCATTTTCGAGCCAATGCCTAATGATTTGTGTACAGTAAAAAATAAACCTACTGGGGCATCAAACAGCTGGAAATTACGCAACTGCTGGCGTGCCATTTTCTCTTTTTCGCCTTTCTGAATATTCAGCAAGCCATACAGTCCCCAGCCATTTTCACGGCGACGGTCAATAAAAGGTGAAAGCCATTGTTCAGGATAATAAGAGAAAGTTTCTTTATATTGCTCAGCCAGTTTTGGATTCTGATAAATTTCCATTTGTGCCTGACATACTTTCTCGACCAGTTCATCGCGTTTTTTACCTGTAAGTACATAGACTTTCCAGGGCTGGGTATTGGTACCGGAAGGTGCGCGGCTGGCAACCGTTAAAATATCTTTCAAGGTATTTTGATCTACAGGCGTATTCAGAAAAGCACGAACTGAATGACGGGAAGTGATGGTTTGATCCACAGCATTGACGATTGTTTGATCCATATGAATTGTTACTTCCTTGATGATAAGTTCTGACTATAAACTAAACAAATGATAATAGCTGATGCGATGAAGTAAGTTCATCCATAAGCAAAGGCTAAACTAAAAATATTGGTTTTTAGGAATTGATCAATACTTCATATCTCTAAAACATGCAGCTGCACCTCTTATTCTCGGCTAAATCCAATATTAGCTATTTATAAATTAATTTTTTCTTAAATATCCTATGATTAAGATAAATAAAACTTTCATAAAAATGCTGTATAAGCAATATAGACTACAATAATCCTAATAAAATAGATCGAAGCTTCAATGAATCTCCATTAAATATGCGGTATTTATAATGAATTGTTAAAACTTTAAAATAAGGAAAGATAGATCAAAAAATTATCTATTTATGAATTATTTTTATGAAAAGTCAAAATATTGTTAATAAAAAACAATAATACAGTGCATTAAGACACCGCATAATGTCCGACTTTTCATCTGAAGGTTCATTCTAAACATTCTGAATAGATCGTAAATATAAAAACTGTGGTTATCGCGGTATTTCTGTAGCGTATCTGTGGGTTTGGAATGAATTTAAAAATATTGTGCTTCGAGATCCTGCAGGATGATGAAGCTTTTATCTCATCTTCCGATGCAGAACCGACTGTTTAACAGCCTCAAGATTTCGCACATTGTATTTTTAAGATGGTCTTAGGGTTATATGCAATCTGCCAGATTGCATTAACGAATTTGAATCAGGTGCTGAATTGTTTTGTTTTTCTAAAAGAGATTACTGTCCGTGTTGACTGATATAGGGTAGGGAGGTGGACATCATCCACTAAACTTAGGTCAAAAGATTACTTTTAGAACAACAAAAATTCAGAATCATCTTGGGCAAATAATTATGGATTTTACTTTTAACGCATTTTATACCTTGATTGCTGCAGTGATTGTCTTATTGCTCGGTCGTTTCCTGGTCAATAAAATCGATTTTTTAAAGCGCTATAACATTCCAGAACCTGTTGCAGGTGGTCTGGTTGCAGCGATTATCTCCCTGATCATCCATAGCTTGTGGGGTTACAGTATTACCACAAGTGCAGAATTGCAGACCAGTTTTATGCTGATCTTCTTCGCATCGATTGGTTTGAGTGCAAACTTTGCCAAGCTGCGTGAAGGTGGTATTGGTCTGGTGATCTTCCTGATCGCAGTTTCAGTGTTTATCATAGTACAGAACACTGTCGGTATGACATTGGCTAGCCTGTTGGGTATTGATCCACTGATTGGTCTGATTGCAGGTTCAATTACACTCACTGGCGGTCACGGTACGGCAGGTGCATGGGGCGAGATTCTGGAAACGCAACATGGTATCCAGGGTGCCCTGGTGATTGGTATGGCCAGTGCGACTTTCGGTCTGATCATTGGCGGTATCATCGGTGGCCCTTTGGCGAAAATGCTGATTAACCGCCATGAATTAGCCACGCCTCGTACTGCGGCTCAGGTTGAAAAACGTGATAATACTCCGCTAGATGTGAATTCAACTGAATACATTCCATTTGAATATCCACACCGCGTACGCCTGATTACCGCAGATAATGCAATTACTACACTGGGTCTGTTTGCAGGCTGTCTGGCATTTGCAGAATTTATGACCGGTTTCAGTAAAGGTACTGCATTTGAACTGCCAACCTTCGTTTGGGCGCTGGCTGGTGGTGTAATCCTGCGTAACGTGCTTGAAGGTGTGTTTAAGGTTAAGGTCTTTGATCGCGCGATTGATGTATTTGGTAATGCTTCATTATCACTTTATCTGGCAATGGCATTGTTATCTCTGAAATTATGGCAATTAGCCGACCTTGCGGGCCCACTGATGGTGATCCTCGGTGCACAGACTATTACCATGGCACTGTACGCAGCATTCATAACCTTTCGTGTCATGGGCAAAAACTATGATGCGGCTGTCCTGGCAGCAGGTCACTGTGGTTTCGGTATGGGGGCAACACCGACGGCAGTTGCAAACATGCAGGCCATTACCAATATGTACGGTGCATCACATAAGGCCTTCCTGATTGTACCGCTCTGTGGTGCGTTCTTCGTAGACTTGATCAATGCCACTGTGATTCAGGTAATTCTGAAATTCTTTGTATAAGGATAGATATGCAGAGTCATAACAATAAATCTAAGACGGATAGAAAGGATTGAATATGAATGAACAGCTCAATGAAACCCTGCTGGGTTGGGTCAATGCCCTAAATGGTCCACTTTGGGATTTTCTGGTCGTCTTCCTAGTGGCAGTGGGTATTCTGTATACCATCATGACTGGGGCCGTACAGATTCGTCTGTTCTGGCACAGTATGAAAGTCATGAAACGCAGCCGGAATGAAACCAAGGATGAGCATGGGATTACGCCATTCCAGGCCTTTGTAACGGGTTTGGCTAGCCGTGTAGGTGTGGGTAATGTTGCTGGTGTTGCGATTGCCATTGCCATTGGTGGTCCAGGTGCCGTGTTCTGGATGTGGTTTACCGCTTTTCTGGGGATGAGTTCGGCATTTGTTGAATCTTCATTGGCACAGCTGTTCAAGATTCGTGATACCCAGAACAAGCAGTTCCGTGGTGGACCAGCGTATTACATTACGCAAGGTTTGAAACAGAAATGGCTGGGTATCCTCTTTGCTATCGCGCTGATTTTGACGTACGGCTTTGTCTTTAATGCGGTGCAGGCCAATGCGATTATTGGTGCAACTTCACATGCCTGGGGCTGGGATCAGGCGAATCTGAACTTGCCATTGGGTGGTTTTGACCTTGAAGTTTCATGGTTAGGTCTATTTCTGGTCTTGATCACTGCGGTGATCATTTTCGGTGGCATCAAGCGGATTGCAAAAGTTGCTGAAAGCTTTGTGCCATTTATGGCGCTTCTCTATCTGATTGTGGCGCTTTATATTGCTGTGATCAATTACGATATGCTGCCATCTATCTTCCAGCTGATCTTCACTAAAGCGTTTGAGTTTGAAGCTGCTGCAGGTGGTTTCTTCGGTGCCATGGTTTCTATGGCGATGATGATGGGTATCAAGCGTGGCCTGTTTTCTAATGAAGCAGGGATGGGTTCTGCGCCGAATGCTGCTGCTGCGTCGGATGTAAAACATCCGGTGAATCAGGGCCTAGTACAAATGCTGGGTGTATTTGTAGATACCTTTGTGGTGTGTTCATGTACCGCGATCATTATTCTGGTGTCTGGACTGTATGAAAATGCCGGATTTGAAGGCGTAACCCTGACCCAGATGGCACTAGAAAGCCAGATCGGTGCCTGGGGGGATGACTTCCTGGCATTGATTCTATTCCTGTTTGCATACTCTTCCATTATCGGGAACTATGCCTATGCAGAAGGGAATGTGCAGTTCATCAATAACAATCCAGGTGTGATGATGATCTTCCGTATTCTGGTACTGTTCATGGTGTATTTCGGTTCGATTGCCAGCGTACCACTGATCTGGAACATGGCAGATCTGTTCATGGGCGTGATGGCAAGTATTAACCTGATTGCGATTCTGTTATTGATGCCATTTATCCTGATGCTTCTGAAAGACTATACTGGTCAGTTAAAGCGTGGGGTGAAAGAGCCAGTGTTTAAACTGGATCAACATCCGAAGTTTAAAGACAAGGTCAAATCCGATATCTGGTAAAACCCTATTGAAAAAGCCCTGAATCATTCGGGGCTTTTTTATTAATCCAGTTTATAAAAAACTGAGATAGCTATAATAGACTGCGAAGCCTGTAATCAGGCTGAACCAGAGTGGAAGTTTTGACCGCAGCAGGTAAATCATCACGATTACAAATACCACATCTTCCCAGTCTTTCAGATAACTTTGTCCAAGTTGCAGGACCAGATAAAGTAACAGTCCGACCACTGCTGCATTAATCCCTGCCACTGCATGACGGATCACAGCTTGCTGCATCAGCCAGGACCAGTAAGGTAAGCTTGCAAAAATCAGCAAGAATGAGGGCAGGAAGATAGCAATAGTCGCCAGTAGGGCATTGAGCCAGAGCTGATCCGTCCAGTCCAATAAAGCACCAAGATAACTAGCAAAACTGAACAGCGGACCAGGCATCAACTGGGCAAAAGCATAACCTAGGTCAAAAGCCTGTGCACTGACCAGCTGGGTGCTGACAAAGTCCTGATGAAGCAGGGGCAAAATGACATGTCCACCACCAAAGACCAAAGAACCTGTTCGATAGAAATCGGCAAAGAAACCGAGTTCAGACCAGTGCAGGTACTGAACCAGAAAGGGGATACTTATGAAGGGCAGTAAAAAGGCGATAAACCAGTAAATTGCATGATTTTTCTGAATATAGGGGGTGTCTAGAGTGGTATTTTTCACTGGTGTCGATTGTAACAGTGCTTGACTTTGAAACTTGCTCATCGCAATACTGATCAAGCCAGCCAGTAGAATCACCAGGATCTGGTTAAAGCTGAGTGGGACGACAGCCAGAAAGATTGTGGCAGCGATCATTAGACTATATTGCCACCAGGATTTACAGAAGCTACGCAACATTTGCCAGAATGCCCAGCTGACCACTGCAAACACAATAAGCTGGATCACATGAAAGCTATGTGAGTTTAAAATATGAAAGTAGCGCTGTCCGAGCAGGGCAACCAAAGTCATTAACAGTGCAGATGGCAAAGTAAAACCTAGCCAGGCCATTAAGGCACCGCTATAACCTCGTTGCATATAGCCGATGCCGATGCCGACCTGACTGCTACTGGGTCCTGGCAGGAGTTGGGCTAATGCCACCAGTTGTTGATATTGGGCATCATTCAACCAGTTCAATTGACCGACCATCTTATGGTGAAAAAATACCAGATGTGCAGCAGGTCCGCCAAATGCGGTACATCCAAGCTTGAAGAAAGTCAGAAAAATCTGATAAAGGGTAGGTGACTGCATGGTAATACAGGTTTAAATAGCTATAAGTTATTCAAACTGTATGACAAATTTACGAAATTCAACAGTTAATTTAACATGGTGTTTATACACTATGCAGCTATTAAAATGAGGATAAGTGCTGTATGCGGAACTATGGGTTGAGCTTCATCATGCTGGGGCTGTTTTTAAACGGCTGTCAGAGCGTGCCTGATCGAGTGATGGCAGTGAAGGCAGGTATTCAATCCAAGCAAATGCAGTACAGCACAGCACAAGCACGTCCGAATCAAATCGATTTTCTGAAGATTAAAACGACCGAGCAGCGTCCTGTGGTTGCGCTGGTTTTAGGCAGTGGTGGTGCTCGTGGTTATGCGCATATTGGCGCGATTGAGGTACTGGAGCAGGCAGGCATTCAGCCGGACATGATTGTGGGAACCAGTGCTGGCAGTATTGTTGGTTCTATTTATGCCAGTGGCAAACCTGCGATTGAGCTGCGCAATATTGCGCTAAGCATGAAAGCCAATGATGTTCGTGATTTCAGAATCGATCTAAAAGGCTTCTTTGATGGCAAAAAAGTCGAAGAATATGTCAATTTGCAGGTAGATAATGTTCCTTTACAGGACCTGAAGATTCCCATGTTTGTGGTGGCGACAGACCTGAAAGAAGGCAAAAAAGTCGTATTTAATTATGGCAATACCGGTCAGGCGGTACGTGCATCGGTCGCGATTCCAAGTATGTTCATTCCCACCATGATTGAAGAAAAGGAATATGTGGATGGCGGTCTGGTTAGTCCGGTACCCGTAGATGTTGCTCGTGAACTGGGTGCAGATATTGTCATCGCCATCGATATTCTGGCGCAGCCAATTCATACCGAAACGACCAATGTCTGGGGCTTGTTCAATCAGAATATCAACATTATGCAGAAGCGGCTTGCCTTTGAAGAATTAAAACATGCGGATGTAGTGATCCAGCCAGACTTGCGTGAGAAAGGACATATTTTTGATGTGCGTGGCAGAACTATGACTATGGAAGCGGGTATTGAAGCGGCACGGGGGAAATTGCTTGAAATTGAACAGGTATATCAGAAACATGATTATGCAAAAGGACATCAGATTCCACAATTACTGGCCCGTGAAAAATAATCTCTAAAGCAGCTATTCAATTAAAACCCTTATTTGTAATAAATGAGGGTTTTTTAATTCGTATATTCAAAAAAATAATAAGAATTACTTATAAGAAAATATCAATCTATAGAAAATATGAGCTAAGTGTTATTAAGTATATATTAATAAAAATAATCAGCTTTAAAAATATAAGCCGCTGAAATTTAAATAAATTACTAGAATTAATATATTATTAAAGTATATATTTTTAGAATTTTATATGGTTATTTATATACTTAAGTTTATCAATTGTTTAAAAATTCAATCAGTCATGTCAGAATGCAATTGATGAAAACAGATAAGATCAGATCTAGGGTGATATATGAATAATCTTGAAGTCGGGCAGCAGGTCAAACTGGCTCAGTTTGAGCAATACATCTTTAAAGTAACTGCTACACATCAGGATGGCACTTATACTGTAGAAACACAGCTCGACGGTCAGCAAGTATTGAGTTATCAAAATGTCGCTCAGGAAATGTTAAGACTCAGTGCTGACTAAAGGATGAATAGAAGAATTTATCTATGAGAAGTTATGAAAACAGTCTGGATAAATTCTTAATTCCATCTATATACAGATTATTCATCATGAAAATAATAAATGAATAATGATTTTCTGAAATACAGGTTCGATGGAATATCATTCAAGCGGCTTCTATTATATTTATTTCTGTATGAAATCATTTTTCATATAAATAATAATGATGGATTTTTTGCCGAATAGAACATTTAATTAGTAGTAAAAACGATATAATAATGTGCTTATATCATTGTCATTCAAAGAGTTCAAAGAAAGCGATGGCCCCATTAGATCAAATTGCACCAGCTTCAGACGATCAGTCAGAATTAACAATGACTGTTCTTATGACGCCAGACATGGCGAATTTTTCAGGAAATGTCCACGGTGGTACCATTCTGAAATTGCTGGATCAGGTTGCTTATGCCTGTGCGAGCCGCTATTCAGGCAGTTATGTGGTTACGCTGTCCGTGGATAAAGTGAATTTTAAAGAACCTATTCACGTGGGTGAACTGGTGACTTTCCTGGCGAGTGTGAACCATGTGGGTCGTACTTCGATGGAAATCGGGATCCGTGTAGAGGCGCAGAATATCCAGAAACGTACTGTGCGTCATACCAACAGCTGCTACTTTACTATGGTGGCAGTCGATGAAAATGGTAAACCGCAACATATTCCACCACTGAATCTGGATAATGACTGGAAACGTTGCCGTTTTGAAGCAGCTGAACAGCGTAAGATTGCTAGACTGCAAGAAAATCATCATCCTTCTTGCAGTATTTATAAGAAAACAGCCCACAGCTAATTTCTATAAAGTGAAAAAAGACCTCAAATTAGAGGTCTTTTTTTGGCCTGTGCTTTTCATACGGACTGGTCATAACCCTATAAATCATCTATTATGAAACGATACGTATCGTTTCGTTTTTTTAATGGATTATATGACACTAGAAGAAAAAGGCTCACGTCGCCAGAAATGTATTTTGCAGGCGGTGGCGGAAGCATTGACTGAATATGAATATCATCAGCTCACCATTGAAGATGTCGCTGCACGGGCGGGGGTGGGTAAGTCCACCATTTATCGCTGGTGGAAACATAAGTCTGAACTGGTTCTGGATACCTTCAGAGCACATACCGCGTCTATTTTTGATCTGGATTTTTCCAGGTCCTTGGAAGATAACCTGGTACAGCAATTAATACGGTTATCTCAGGCACTAGATCATCCGGTAGGACGGGCATTACTGGTGGTGATGGCTAATCATCGTGAACTTGCAGGGGAATTTTTCACCCAGTATCTGCTACCGCGTCGAGAACAAATGCGCGGCTTGATCCAGCAAGCGATTGAGCGTGGAGAAATCTGTGCGGACTATAATTTTGAATTGATGCTGGACTGTTTGTACGGGCCGATTCACTACCAGATTATCTTTTTTAACAAAATGCCGGATGAAAACTATATCCGCGCGCTGGTTGCACTGATACTCCAGCCTGCAAGACCTCAGGCCTGATTTTAGAATTTTCTGTATATAGTTGGTTTTTATGTCTAGCACGACAGCTCCCTTATGGAATCGCTCATTTATTTTGTGCGTACTGAATAATTTATTTCTGTTTACCTATTATTTTGCCCTGATCGCGATTTTGCCAATCTACATCACCACAGATCTGGGTGGAACGGTGAAAGAAGCGGGCTTGGCGCTGACCTTATTTTTGGTGTCTTCTATTGCCATTCGCCCTTTTTCAGGCTTGATTATTGAGAAATTGGGTAAGAAACTGGCGATGCGTGGGGCAGGACTCTTATTTGCGCTGTTTGCCTTTAGTTATCTGCTGATTGATAGCATGAGTTCACTACTGATCGTGCGTTTTCTGCATGGCATCTGGTTCAGTATTTTGACTACGGTGACCGTACCGGTAGCCAATGACTTTATTCCGGATCAGCGTAAAGGGGAAGGGATGGGTTATTTCGTCATGTCGACCAATCTGGGCGTAGTATTTGGTCCGCTGATTGCCTTGACTACGATTCAGTTCACCAGCTTTCAGATGCTGTTTGGCATTCTCGCCGTCCTGATCAGTTTGGGTTTGATTTTTAGTTTAATCTTGAATATTCGAGAGCTGCCTCAAGCGAAACTAAAAACCGCAGAAAAATCGCGATTAAGCTTGCAGGATATTATTGAAACTAAAGTCCTGGCTGTGAGCTTTGTAGCACTACTTACTGCATTTGCTTATTCTAGTATTACCAGCTTTATTACGGTCTTTGCAGAGACCAAGCAGCTGCTAGCCTATGTCAGCCTGTTCTTTATTGTCTTCGCGTTGTCCATGTTGCTGGTACGTCCTTGGGTCGGTAAGTTTTATGACAGTAAAGGTCCAGACGCCGTGATCTACCCATCATTGATCTTTTTTGCCTTAGGTCTGGTGCTGGTCACTTTAGTCAATAATCAATGGATGTTGTGGCTCTCCGCTGTTTTCATTGGGATTGGCTATGGTTCACTTTTCCCATGCCTGCAAACTCTGGCGATTCAGGCGGTGGAGAAACAGCGTATGGGACATGCCATCTCAACCTTCTTTACCTTGTTTGATCTTGGTTTGGCAGTCGGGTCTGTAATGATGGGTATTTTTATAGCGCATTGGGGGTATCAAACCACATATATGTTATGTGCGATGATCGTGATATTGACTCTGCTGGTCTATCGATACACCATATCCAAAAAACGAAAAAAAGTAGCGATATAACAGGAATAAGAACATGGAACTTAGACATTTACGTTATTTTTGTATGGTTGCACGCGAACTCAACTTTACTCGTGCTGCGGAAAAGCTAAATACAGTGCAGCCTTCTCTTAGCCAGCAGATCAAAGATCTGGAACAGGAAGTTGGGGTCAAGCTATTAGAGCGTTCTAACCGTAAAGTTGAGCTGACCGAAGCAGGAGAGGTATTTCTCAAAGAAGCTTTGCAGAGTCTGGAACATGCTGAACGGGCGATCCAATTGGCTCGCCAAGTCGCAGAAGTGGAAAAAGAGCATCTGGATATTGGCTTTGTACCTGTGGCAGAAATGAAAATTTTCCCTTACATCATGCCGAATATCCGTGCGCATTTTCCGGATTTAAAAGCCCAGTTCCATAGCCTGACCGATGCTGAACAGTTTTC
Organism: Acinetobacter sp. HA; assembly: GCF_000264725.1. Lineage (NCBI taxonomy): Bacteria > Pseudomonadati > Pseudomonadota > Gammaproteobacteria > Moraxellales > Moraxellaceae > Acinetobacter > Acinetobacter sp. HA. Next base: position 101,121 of record NZ_AJXD01000098.1, read on the forward strand.
ATGGCTTCGCCAGGGGACAATTGATATCGCTTTTACCCGCTATCCAGACCCTTCAGCAGAATTTGAATCGATCAAGATTTTTGATGAACCGTTAACCTTGATCGTACCGCGCGACTCTGATGTAAGAGATATACCTGCCTTAAGTATCAAGAATTTTGCAGGACGTAACTTCGTGATCAGTGATGAACAGGCTTCACCTCAGCTGTTTAATATCATCCATGAATTTCTGAAGAAGTCCGGTATTAAGGTCAATGTGGTACAGCATTCCACCAATATTTTGCTGAATGTGAATCTGGTCGGTATGGGAGTAGGCTGGAGTTTAGTACCGGCTTATGTCATTCCGTTATTAGGTGAAAATATTATGGTGAAAAAGACCATCGAGCCGCTCCCGATGATTGGTTTGTATGCGACTTATCGCAAGGATCAGAAACATGAAGTGATTAACCTGATCCTGAAAGTGTTAAAAGAAAAATTCTGCCTGGATTTATCTTAATTTAGGGAGAGGGATCGGCTAGGGAAACCGACACAGATGAGGATGAAATGATTGGTAGCATATCCTCACTCATTACGCTCTAAAATAACGCTATAGTCAGGGAATAAAATAAACCATAGGTCCACGATTATGATGACCTTATATAATAATCCGCAGTCTCGCGGCCTGACTTTGTTGCCCTTGCTGAAAGAGCTGGAAATTGAAAATCAGCTTGAGCAGATTGAAATTGCTTATACTGAGATGCACCAGCCAGCTTATGAGCAGATTAATCCCATGGGCAAGGTTCCATGTCTGGTGGATAACGATATTGTCATTTCAGAAATGGCAGCAATTTATGTCTATCTGGCAGATAAATATCGGGAGAAAGGTCTGGCACCTGCACTAGATGACCCTAAACGCGGGGCTTATCTGAAATGGATGTTCTTCTGCCATGGTCCTTTGACTGAATATATTGATATCAAAAACCTCAAGGTACTTCAGACAGAGATCGAAAAGAATCGTAGAAGCCTGAGCTTTGGTCACGAAGATTCTGTGTTTAGTTTACTTAAGCACGAAATACAGAAAGCAAATCCATATTTACTTGGTGAAAAATGTTCGGCTGCAGATTTATATGTGGCTTATTGTTTAATCTTTGCTATTTCCTCCGAAATATTACCACCTTTTGATGAGTTCAAGCCTTTTCTACAGCAGATGGCGTACCGTGATTCACTCAAAGATATTCCATGGTTTCAGCGATACCGTACTTAGCTGAAACCTTATTTATTGTCATCCATACATAAAAAACCACGCCGTAGCGTGGTTTTTTAAGTCAGGTCAATTATTATTTAACATGAAGCTTGTTGAACAGCGCCTTGCTTGTGCTTTCCATAGATTGAGGAATGGCAAGAGCTGCTACGAAGCGGTCTGGACGCAGGATGACGATAGAATCTTTGGTCTTGCCAAACCATGTATGGATATCAGTGCCGATATCACCAATGGTAATAACATCTTCATATTGCTTGCGCTGTTGATTAGACAGCTGGACCGCAGGAATGACCTGAATGAACTTCACACCAAGTTTTTTCCATTGCTGCATTGATTCCTTGTTTAAGCCCTATTTCGGATCTACACCCCAGGCAATGATAGCAAAATCATTACCAATGACTTCATCCAGTAATACTGTTTCACCAGATTCCAGTTTGACCTGTGGCTGAATGAACATTTTGCCAACTGGAGAATCTTTCTGAGCATTCGCCAGTAACGCACCATCATGATATTTCGGCATTGGTTTAAAGCGCATTTCCAGCAGGTACTGTTTGATTGGCTTAATATAGTTCAATGCATAGGCAATACCGTCACGCACAAAACCTTGCCATTTTTTCGGTGGCGCAAGCACGTGCCCTGCCATGACTGAAAGATCGATCATCGCTTTGGCATGGTCCTTACGTTCTACCTGATAAGAGTCCAGCAAGTCTGGACCTGCTTTGCCTTGTACCACTAGTGCTACTTTCCAAGCCAGGTTAAAGGCATCACGCATACCGCTGTTATAGCCTTGACCTTGCCATACAGGCATGATGTGCGCAGCATCACCGGCAAGCAGAATACGGTCGGCACGGAATTTGTCCGCAATACGCGCATTATGGGTATAAACACGCTGACGGATCACTTCAATACCATCAGTATTTGGCAGGACTTTAGACAAGAGTTGGGCAATATTTTCTGGCTTGCTCAATTCTTCCTGCGTTTCACCTGGCATGACCATGAATTCGAAACGACGGATACCGTGAGGCAGGGCAGCAGATACATAAGGGCGCACCGGGTCACAGCACAGGTAAATATGCGGGGTTGCCAATGGGTCATTGTCGATATCGATCACAATCCACTGGTTTGGTGCAGTTTCACCCTCAAATGGAATATTTAAAGTACGACGCACATAAGAGTTACCGCCATCGCATGCGATCAGGTATTGCGCACGTACAACTTCTGAGCCGCCATCTTTAGTCTGGACATTTAGTGTCACGCTGTCAGCATCCTGGCTGAAATGAGTCAGGTGACGAGAGAACAGTACTTCAGTTCTCTTATACTTTTTTAGACCTTGCAGCAGAACATTGTCTACCTGTGGCTGAATAAATGCATTACGGCGAGAGAAGCCAAACTCACGTGTCAGTGGTTGAATATCCGCAAAACAGCGACCTTTTGGAGTCAGGAAACGCATCGCATGGTTGGGTGTAGTATGTGGAAGGACCTGATCCACCAGACCTAATGATTGAATCGTACGCAATGATTCATCATCAATGCCAATTGCACGAGGGTAATCAATCAGGCTGTCCAGCTGTTCAACTACAGTGACCTGTACACCCTGTTTACTCAGGTAGTTGGCAATCGTCAGACCTACCGGACCTGCACCCAAAATGGCTACTTCAGTTGTGTAATTTGCATTGCTCATCGCAAGGTTCCTTAAATCCGTCCAGAATGAAGTTGATTAAGGGCTAAATCCAAAGTCTAAACAAGCTATGCCATAGTCGGTGCTACATAGTTATAATGCATGGTTAAAAAACAATTTTAATATTTATATTATTGATAAATATTAAAATTAATTAATATATCTCATAGTCGGGAGTGATTTAATAATCATCATTTATTATGATGGAAAGTAAAAATAGCTTAGAAAAATGGCTGAATGCAGAGGTCTGCAATCAGCCATTTAAAGTTCCTGTAGAGTATGGACTATAAATCCACTGGAGAGTTACCCAACAGGAGCTATGAGTACCCGAATGAACGGCTACTCATTATCGGTAAAAGCAAAATTGCCTTATTGAGCAGATGATGCTTTTGGTGTTTTAGTTGCAGGTTCTGCAGCTGCTTCTGAAGCTGGTTGTTCTGCAGTCGCCGGAGCAGTTGCAGCTTGAGTTTCAGGAAGCTCCTGAGTGCTCACGACCACTTTTTCTTCTTCAGTTGTTGCTTTGCTATCTGTGGTTTTAGTTGCTGCGAAGCTAGTTGCCGCTGCTGCGCTGAGTGTAGTTGCAAGTAGAATTTGAGCATAGTTCATGTTTGGCATCCTTATAGGTTTTATTCACAAGTCATTTATTGCGTTGACCATCACATCAACACAACAGGGACTTATGCTAGGGGCTGAAAATTCGTACCGCAATTGATTTAACAGAAGCTATAGAACAATGTGTACGTCCGGTATACAAAATTCAGGGTTATGTTTTATTTTTGTTAAATTTAACCCCAAAAAATCAATTAAAATGTTTTAAAACATTTCATATTTGGTTAAATTTTAAGCTTGTGTCAGTGGTTGTCTACGCTGAAAATTGGTAAAAACTGACAGAATTGAAGTTTTGAAGAACTTACTAGTTAAGTCAGTAAATTAACTCCCTGTAAGCCAAATGGCATTGTTATAATGTATCAATTTCTTCATTTTCATTGCTATGTGAGCTCGCCTTGAAACTCCTTTCTCCTTCATCTGCAGTGCCCGTGCATATTATTTCCGGTTTTTTAGGGGCAGGAAAAACCACACTACTGAAGCATTTGCTCAGTCAAAAGCCGGAAAATGAAGTCTGGGCAGTATTGATGAATGAGTTTGGTCAGATTGGCGTGGATCAAGCCTTATTACCACAAGATGAAGGCTACGCAGTCAAAGAACTATTGGGTGGCTGTTTATGCTGTAGCAGTCAGTTGCCAATGCAGGTGGCATTGTCCCGATTATTATCTGAATCCAAGCCAGATCGACTGTTTATTGAGCCGACCGGGTTGGGGCATCCAGCGCAGTTATTGGAACAGCTCACAGAACCGCACTGGCAGACTCATCTGAAGATGCAGGCATTAATGACTGTCGTCGATGGTTCGCGTTTGCATGATCAGGCCTGGACGACCCAGAACCTGTATGCCGATCAGCTCAAGGCTGCACATATTGTCATTGTGTCGCATACCGATTTAATGACTGCAGAAGATCAGGAAAGTTTGAAACAGCTACAGCAGGAGTACCAGGCTTATAACCAGGTCTGGTTATTTAGTGCAAATGGCCAGATTGATATTGAACAGCTCAAGCAGGACTATATCGGTTCTGTTCGTCAGATTCAGCCCTTGTTAAAACAGCAGCGTTCCCTTGGTGCAGATGAGGTTGCAGTGAAAATCCAGCAGCTACCTTATCATTATGTGGAATCCGCACAAGGTTATGCAGTGGCTGGCTGGAAGTTGCCAAAACGCTGGCAGTTTGATTTTTATGATCTGCTTGATTTGCTCTGTGAACAGCAGGACTGGCTACGTATCAAAGGGATTTTTAATACCAATCAGGGCTGGAAAAGCTTTAACTTTAATCCGGAGCAGTTTAACTATCAGTCAGCAGAAGAGGGTATTGATAACCGGGTCGAGATTATTTACCAGACTGAACGTGACTGGCTGAATTTTGAAACTGCGCTGATGCAATGCCGGATTGATGCGGAAGCAGGACATTCTGCTAGCTAAATTTTCTGGCATGGCGATAAATCTGTTCAGCAAAATCGATATAAATCTTATATGCTAGGCGCCAAATTTGAGGATTGTGTTATGGCGCTTAAAGCAACGATTTACAAGGCTGACCTGAATATTGCCGATATGGATAACCATCGTTATGAAGACTATCAGTTAACGATGGCATTGCATCCTTCGGAAACCATTGAACGTCTAATGGTGCGTGTTTTGGCTTATGCACGTTTTGCTGGTGAAGCGCTTGAATTTACTAAAGACCTGTTTGAAACTGATGAACCTGCTCTCTGGGAGAAAGACCTGACCGGTCAATTGATACAGTGGATCGAAGTCGGCTTGCCCGATGAAGATAAGGTCAAAAAGGCAAGTGCCCGTTGCAAGAAAGTTGCAGTCGTGGCTTATGGTACTTCTGTCGATGAATGGTACAAGCGCAGTTCTAAACTGAAGACCCTATCCAATGTGGAAGTTTGGAAGCTGTCTCCGGCCAGTACCGAAGCGGTACAACAACTGTGTGAACGCACTATGCAGTTGCAGCTAAACATCATGGATAGTGAATGGACTTTGATTGGCGATCAGGCACAGGCTGTAATTGAGTGGGAACAGTTACAATAACAACTCACAAGGATGCAAGTTTCGACTTGTATCCTCGCCCCAATATTTCGTATATCTGGAGAGAATAATAAGTTCCAGGGACGAAGCATGTATCATGAACTTTATGATTTGCTGTTAGCAGTCGTGATTGGTGCAGTTATTGGGGCAGAACGGGAATATCACAGTAAGTCTGCCGGACTGCGCACCATGATCATGGTCAGTCTGAGTTCCTGTCTATTTACTATTATTTCCTTAAAAATCGGCGTCGCCAACCCCGACCGTCTGGCAGCCAATGTCTTAACTGGCCTGGGTTTTCTGGGAGCCGGCGTGATTTTAAAAGATGATAACCGGATTTCTGGTATTACCACTGCAACCACAATCTGGATGACAGCTGCACTGGGCATGGCAGTTGGGGCTGGCTATGAACTGTTAAGTGTCTGGGCAACGGTGATCGTGCTGATCGTACTGGTTCTACTGGTCTACGTGCAACGTGGGATTGAGCATCTGAATCAAGAACGTAACTACGAAATTGTCTGTCCTTTTTGAGCAGCATGAGCCGGATCATTATGAAAAACTGTTTAAACAATACAAATTAAAAGTCATTCATTCCAGCCAGCAAAAAATCGACCGGCGGATCACAGGCCGCTGGATCCTGATGGGTTCGGCTAAAAATCACCAGAAATTAACCCAGTATTTATTACAGGATAAGAAGATTCAGGAACTCAGCTTTTGATCCATTGCAGTTAAAGTCTGAGGAATTTGGCTCAATCGTGTTTATACTAGGGCTATTTGCAAAATGAAGGATATTGGCGATGACCAAAGAACTAGAAATTATTGACCTGGTGGTGGGTGAAGGTAAAGAAGCGGTAAAAGGTGCACTGATTACAACGCATTACACTGGCTGGCTGGAAGATGGAACCAAGTTTGATTCATCGCTGGATCGTGGCAACTATTTTGAGACGGTCATCGGCACTGGCCGTGTGATTAAAGGCTGGGATCAAGGCATTATGGGCATGAAAGTGGGGGGCAAACGTAAGCTGATCGTACCTGCTCATCTGGCTTATGGTGAACGTAAAATGGGGAACATTATCCCGGCGAATTCCAACCTGATTTTTGAAATCGAACTGTATGACGTTAAAACACGTGACTGATATTATGTGACTTTCTGAACAGTACAATATGTCAGGAATTCAGCAGCAGGATAGCTCGTCGGTTATCCTGCTTTTTTATATGAAAAATCATTGGCAATATCCAACATTCCACGTACATTAGAATTAATAACAGTAGTTACAGGATGGTCTTTTTGCTCAGATTTAGGGGGATTATGCTGATATTGGCATCGTGGTTGATGCTGATATTTTTGATGGGGACTACACGGATCGTGTGGGCTCAATATGATGCTGCTCCAGAATCTTATTTCCTAGCTCATCAGAATGAGGTCACCGAACTAAAATTTGATGAAGATAGTACCACCTTGTTGCAAGGCAAATGGCAGTTCTATCCACGTCAGTTCATTGAGCAACCAGATCCTGAACTCGAATCACAAGTAGTTGAACTTCCAGCTTCATTCAAGAGTCTCACCGGAACCAATGCCACTTATGGCACTTTTATTAGCCATTTTAAAATTCCCAAAAAATTTATCGGACAACGTTTAGCGATTCAGATTCCGAGTCAGTATGGTGCTTATAGCATTTATTTAAATGGGGATATCTTACTGCGTCTTGGTAAAATCAGTAAAACCCCGACCGGGCAGGTAACTGAAAAGGCACCTAAGATCGCATCTTTTGTGCCACAGAATGAATATTTCACCTTAAGTATTCAGGTTTCCAACTATACTAATTTACATGGCGGACTAGAAAAGCCTCTGAAAATTGGCCCCTCTGCGACCATTAACCGACAGTTTATGCTGCAAATGATGAGTATCGCCGCGGTCTGTGGCGCAGTGCTGGGTGTAGGACTATTTACCATTTTATTTTCCCTGTTTCGCGGATCTGTGGAGCGAAACAGCCGCAGTGTATTTATTTTTGGCTTATTTATTATTTTTTTGGCACTGCATAATCTGTTTTCTGCCCCGCATCCATATGCCATTGTGAGTAAAATCAGTTGGTTATGGGGCGCTCGTCTAGAATATCTGTTTACTTTTCTGGCAATCTTATTCTTCCTGAGCTACATGTACCTGTTTAAGCCGCGTTATATCCGACGTTCAATTTATTACGTAGGTGCGGGATTACTGATTTTTAATATCGCAGTAACATTGTTCAGCACACCAGAAGTTTTTGAGCGTCTGGCTTTGTATAGTGTTATCTATGGTCTGGTGATACTGGGTAATTTTATTTACGGGTTTTATGTGACACTTTCTCAAGGAGATGAATATTCGTCCACTAACCTGTTTGCCATCATCTTTCTGTGTGTGACTTTTCTTAATGATTATCTGGTATTGCTGAATGTAATTGAGAGCGTACATCTGTCATTTATTTCGACCAGTCTGTATGCCTTAATCATTATGTTTCAACAATCTCGTAATTATGCCCATCAAACCTACTATACCGAGCGACTGAATAATAAATTAATGGTCTTGAACAGTTCACTGGATCAGAAAGTGCGAGAAAGAACAGCACAGCTACATGAACTGAATACTAAACTGCAATATCAGATTAATGTCGATGCCTTGACTGGCGCCTATAACCGGCGTGCCTTAAATGAAGAAATCCAGCGCCTGTTTAATCAGACCATTCAACATCCTGAACAGACCTTGTCCTTTGCCATGATCGATGTGGACTACTTTAAAAATATAATGATTACTATGGTCACTTAAAAGGTGATGAAGTATTGCAACGGCTGGTTCAGGTGATTCAGCAGGTTTTGCCTAAACAGGGATATTTAGCGCGTTACGGAGGGGAAGAATTCGCAATTCTGTTACATGATATGCCGATTGCGGAAGCCCGGGAAATTCTTGAAATTGTCCTGCTTGCAGTGCGGGCAGAGCAGTTAGCGCATGATAACCGCGGGGATGATAAAGATTATGTCACTGTGAGTATAGGGGTTGCCTATATGGATGCTCATCATCCTTATGCAGATATTCATACACTAATGAAAACAGCAGACCTGCATCTGTATGAAGCCAAACTTGCAGGTAGAGACCAAATCAAAAGCAAGGCTGTTGCAGCCTGATCAGAACTGAGGATAGGTGCTGGAAGATAAAGCTTTGAACAGGTGCAACGCAGGTTCATCCTGCATGTGGGGAGAAGTATTCTGAAAACCAAGTTTAGTATAGTAGGGCAATGCAGTTCGTGTGGTTTCAATTTCGAGACGGTCAATTTTTTTAGGCGTCATAAAATCCAGCATGTAATAAAATAACTGTGTTCCATATCCCATACGCTGCATACCGCTACTTACATAATGCATGCGGATTTCTCCCCGATCACTCACCATCAGAAAACCGACCACTCTGTCATGTACAGTATACACCCAGCAATCGTTATATAGCATTTCCACAATCAGGGTGGAATGGGTAAATGCTTCAAGCCAGGTTTGTATACGGGTTTCCTCACGTTGATGATCCATGACACAGGAGCGAATACTGTCATGAACAACATGTACAATTTGAGGAATATCCTGAACCTTTCCTTCACGAATCATAAGGCAAATTTAACTAAACTAAATAATAACGAGTGTTTCATTTAGCAGTATCTAAAGTATGAATGAAAGCCTAGGATTGTTATATTTTTAGGGAATTTTCCGGCAAAAAAACTCTTTATACAGCGTTTCTGTGGCGCATTTGTGTGGCTTGTTTAAATTGTCAGACAGTGTGTATTGATTTTTATTCGCATTTCTATTAGAGCTAAATTCTTTAGTCAGTATAAAAATATTTTAGAGGTAATTAAAGAAATCATACTGGAGTGGGAAATATAAAGTTTTTGAAATATCTTGAAATGACTAAAGTTGGGTATTTTTCAATCAATATGTTATGGTTTGTAAATGAACTGTAATTGAGTAGATCTGTGGTTACAGATTGAACATAAGAAAAATGAATAAGAGACTTAGCTTATGGTCAAAGTAATGCTTGTTATCTGTAGTGTTTTGGTGATGTATGTTGCCTGGATAATCGCCTTCAAAATCTATAAAGCCCGCTATCATGGTCAGCGCTTAAAGCCTGAAGCAGTGCCGCCATCTTCCCAAGATCAAACGTCTATTTCTACTGCACAAAAGCCACATGAACTGGCTATGACGGTAGATGCTTATGAGCTAGAACTGTTCGATGATATCGCTAAAATGTTATTCAAGCAGCCCGCGATTATTACCGAGCGTACTCAGGCTGAAGGTTTGCAGCAGAAATGGTTGAATCGAATGCCGCTGCAGACCAATAGTGTGATCCGAAAAATGGACTTGGGAGAGTGGTCTATTTACTGGAATTTTTACGGTCAATCCATCGAGTATTATGTGGGACGTTATGGAGTTTTCTATACGCATGTGGACCGGCATGGGGAAGAACATCGATATGAACATCGTTTCGAGCCAGACCATGCACATTGTGCCTAATAAAGTTTTGAATGAATACGGATAACTGTTCAGGTTGATGCGATCTGTTTGGTCTATAACCTTCTTAACCATTAATAGCCCTCATCCTTGTTTTTTATCTTTTAATGAAACCAGTGCATATATTCTATAGGATCGAGGTCCTCAGCCATATGTCACTGTGCAAATATCCCTATCTGTTATTCGCAAGCAGTCAGCATGCTAAAATCTGCTTTTGTCAGGAGCACGACAATGCTGATTGACTTCCGGCAGGCCCAACTGGGTCTTTTTATCGAATTGGCATGGAAAATTCAGGCACAGCCGCAGCAGTATCTCCAGTTTGATTCGGTATCAGATTTTTATAAGGCTACCTGGTTGAATGATTTTCCGAAAGGTACGACCTGGTATACCTCTGGGCTGGATGATGGTGCAGATGAGTTTGAAGCTGTCATTTGCTATCCTGGAGCCAAGCTGATCATCAGTAGTGGCGTGAAAACTCAAGTGTGGTTAAAGGTGGATGATTGACTTATGTGCCTTAATTTACCTAAACACTGCATAATGACTCTGGATCAGAAATTCAGTTTAATACTTTCGATATACAGCAAAGTTATCTGATTCTGAATTTGGCTTTATAATAAGCTTCCCCAATACAAGCCACATCCACAATTTAAGAAATAAAAAGGAAAACCACATGGCACATCAATTTACTGTAAAGGCAAACATCAATGGTGTTTCTATTGATGAATTTAAACGTCTGGTCAGTGATATCAGCATGCACGAAGCGGTCTGTCGTCGTATTCCGGCGCAGAACATGGAGATTCTGGTTTCTGAGAAACAGGGTGAAATCTATACCTTGAAACGTGCATATAACTTGGACGTGAATATTCCAGATATCGCAAAAAAACTGTTACGTGATGCTTTTCGTCTGCAACGTACCGACATCAGTAATCTGGAACATTTAACTTCTACAGTGGAGCTTGGTGCGAACCTGCCAATCGAAGCGACTTGCCAACGCGCAGTAAAAGGTGATGAACGTCAGATTGAGTTTCAACTGGACTGGACCGTAAAAGTAAAGGTGCCATTGGTCGGCGGCATGCTGGAAAAACATGCGGAAGGCGAAATCCGCAAATTTAGCCAGATTGAAATCAGTATCATTGAAGATGAAATCCGTAAAAGCCTGACTGCCTAAATGGCAAGAAGGTCAAAGAAAGAGCCCATATTTGGGCTCTTTTTTATCACAATATTTTATTGATCAGACTACCGATTTTTCAAATTTACTTCTGTAAATCAGGGCAGTGAACAGGGTCACCAGACATACAGTCCAGACATAGTACATTGCACCAATATTGCTATACAGGCTAAGCCATTGTACGAGTGGCAAGGTAATTCCGCCGGCAATGGCATAGGCCAGATTGTAAGAGAAAGAAATCCCGGTAAAGCGGATCTGTGCTGGAAACATTCTCACCATGCTGTAAGACACCATCCCGACTGTACCGGAGCTTAGACCGAGCAACATGTAAAGCATGAACACCGTTGACGCTTCAACATGACCCAGACTGTGATAAAAAATCCCAGCCATTGCCGCGACAAAAATAGAGCCAAGTAAAATGACCTTGCCTGCACCGAAACGGTCAGCCAGTACACCAGCAATAATGCAACCGAGCATTTGCATCAGGATTGCAGCACTTTGCATCTTGAATGCATTAGCACGTTCGAAGCCAAAACTGGCCACCAGTAAATTTGGCATCGCCAGAATCAAGACCACCACACAGCCGGTCAGGAACCAAGTAAATAACATCCCGATGCCTACAGCAGTTTTGTGGCTTAACAGCACTTGCTTGACCGGTAATTCTTTCGCCAGTTCTTTTTTCGCCTGCATGGCTTTAAAAACTGGAGTTTCTTTCAAATAACTGCGCAGGTAAAGAGCGATAAAACCGAAAATTCCACCCAGAATGAAGGGAACGCGCCAAGCCCAGTCTTTGATTTCCGCTTCAGTGAACTGTAAGGAAATAAACAGCGACATTAGGGCACCGAGTAGAATTCCGAGTGATAGGCCTGCGGTCAGCAAGCCATTGGCAATCCCAATTCGGCCTTCAGGCACATGCTCAGACACAAAGGTCCAGGCAGCCGGAATTTCACCACCAATCGCAATACCTTGAACAACACGCATCAATAGCAGCAGCAATGGTGCAGCATAACCAATACTTTCAAAGGTTGGCATGATCCCAATCATGAGGGTCGGTAGCGCCATCAGCAAGATGGATAAACTGAATAGTCTTTTACGACCGATCAGATCCCCAAAATGCGCCATCACCACACCGCCGAGTGGGCGAAAGAAATAGCCTGCGGCAAAGATGCCATAGGTATTTAGCATGGCCCAAAACGGACTCAGGGTACTTGGAAAGAACAGTTCAGAGATCAATTTGGCGTAGAACACATAAATGACAAAATCATAGAATTCCAGTGCGCCACCTAGGGACGATAGTCCGAGGGTGCGTTTATCAGCACGGCTCAGATAGGGTTGTGCATTCATGTGCTCGTTCCATCATTTAATATCCATGATTTGAGTGCTGATTTTAAAGAAGGGTTATTTTCTTGAATAATCAATCTTTCTTTGTTTAATCTAAACTAAAATTTATTAAAATTTAAATGAATAAAATTATTTGGAATGTTTTGATTAATTATTTTCTTTTCAGGTGAAGTTTTTAAGGCAACCATAAGCTGGATTTCGACATACTACTTAAAACACAGCTTATCTTTTTTAGACGTATTTATTCATTTTAGTATGATGTTCATTCTGTAATTTTCTCTCTAAGATAGAGTTGGATGAAAAATTGCAGGATAACGTGATGACAAATACCTTGGCGGTGGCGCAGCAAGGCGAGACCATTTTGACCTTAATTGCCAGTCCGGTCACACAAGCTGAATTTGACAATGACTGGTTGCGGCAATTTAATAGTGCCTTGATGGAAACCATGCAGCAACGTCAGGGTGTGGGCATTGCAGCACCGCAGGTTTATGTCTCTAAACGCATTATTATTGTCGCATCACGGCCCAATTTACGTTATCCAGACGCGCCGTATATGGAAGCTGTGACCATGATCAATCCGGAGATTATCAGTGCTTCAGCTACGCAAGTATTGGGTGAGGAAGGCTGTTTAAGTGTGCCCGAACAAAGAGGGAGAGTAGCTCGAGCAGAAGAGATTCAGGTACGTTATTTTACCTTAGAGGGAAATGAAGTGGTTCAGTCATTCAAGGACTTTCCGGCACGAATTGTACAGCACGAAATTGATCACTTGAATGGAATTCTATTTGTAGAGAAGCTTGCAGAAGCATAATTACTTGGCTTGAATTGCGGTGCCATAAGCGAAGACTTCAACCATACCGCCTTGCATGCCAAGTTCAGTCGTACTGAGGCGGATTCCCATAATCTGGTCAGCGCCCATTTTTTCTGCTTCCAGTTTTAACCGTACTATAGCTTCACGTCGTGCCCGTTCAACGACACTCTCATAACTGGTCAAACGACCACCTAACATGTTTTGCACATTAGCAATTGCATATTTAAAGTAATCATGTGAAATGACCACATTGCTGCTGATCATATGACCGGGGAATGTAGATTCGTTAAAACGGCTATTATTGACCCGGATATAAGCTAAACGCTGTTCCTGCTCATCCAGATATTGCAGATGCTTGCGCTCGTTATAGCGACCAAAACCGAAACCCACGCTGAACAGAATGGCAAAAATGACAATCTGTATAATCAATCCGTCCATGCATTAGTTCGCCTGTGGAAATGGATCAGGCAGTTTAGGCATGACTGGATCAGCGATGACTGCTGTGCCATAAACAAACAGTTCAGAAGCACCTTGGGCAATATTTGAGGTAGAAAAACGAATACCCACAATCGCATTGGCACCCATACTGCGAGCTTTTTCAATCATCCGGTTCATGGCTTCCTGACGGGATTCTTCCAGTAATTCGGTATAGGCAGTCAGCTCACCGCCAACAATATTTTTCAAACCTGCGAGCAAATCACGGCCAACGTGTTTACTACGTACCGTACTGCCATAGACCACATCGATTTGACGGCTAATAACATGTCCCGGGACGGATTCCAGATTACTGAGTAGCATAAGAGATAGAGAACCTGATTCTGTTCCTTTGAAGATAAGAAACTCCATGATAAAAAGCAATAAAAAAGCCCACCGAAGTGAGCTTTTTCAATAAGATCGAAAACCGAGACTTACTGCTGATTTGCCTGTTTACGTTCAGCTGTAGATGGCGGGTATTGAATCGTATCTGAGGTATTGGTTTTTAAACCACCACCCAGAGATTTGTACAACTCTACCTGGTTGTTCAGGTTCGCCTGTTCCAGCAATAACAAGCCTTGTTCGGCTGCATACGAAGTACGCTGTGCATCTAAGACAGTTAAATAGCTGTCAATCCCAGCACGGAAGCGGGCATTGGACAGACGATACGTCGTATTGGTCGCATCAACCAAGCGTTTTTGTGCCGCTAAACGATCACCAATATTTTGACGAACTGCCAAAGCATCATTTACTTCGCGGAACGCAGACTGAATTGATTTTTCATAATCAGCCAACGCAATTTCCTGATCCGTTTCTGAAATTTTGATGTTGGCTTGACGTGTGCCCCAGTCAAAGATTGGAATATCCAAGCTTGGGCCAAGTGACCATACAAAGGCACCTGATTTAAATAAATCGCTTAAATCTGTCGATGCATAACCTGCCGTACCCGTTAAGCTGATAGTTGGGTACAACTGTGCTTTTGCCGCACCAATGTTGGCACCCGCAGCAGACAATTGATATTCCGCAGCACGGACATCAGGACGGTTATTTAACAAGTCGCTTGGCAAGCCCGCTGTCAACGCCGTACTTTGGGTAATGCGTTTCACAGGTTGAGGAGACAATAAGTTTGCAGGAACAGGCTGACCCACCAACAGGTTGAGTAAGTTCTGTGCTTGTGCAAGTTGAGTCTTGTAGTTCGCAACGTCATTACGTGCGGTTTCAACCGAAATTTGCGCTTGACGTACAGGGACTTCGCTGTCGATGCCCACATCAAAACGTTTTTTGTTCAGATTGTATGATTCAAGCTGTGCTTTTAAGGTTTGGTCTGCCAGTTTTAAGTTAGCATTGGCAAACGAATAGCTCAGCCATGCTTGCGCAACCTGACCAATCAACGAAATTTGTGTTGCATCACGTGCACTTTGAGTCGCCAAATAGCTGTCTAAAGCATTGTCTTTTAAGCTACGAACACGACCCCAAAAGTCTAACTCATACGCAGTTACGCCAAGGCCAACATTATAGGTTGTCATAGGTTTGCTGCTGCTGAGAGTATCTTGGCGAAGCACACTACCACTTGCACCAATGGTTGGCAGTTGGTTGTTTTCGCTAATTTGATACGCTTGCTGAGCACGTTGAATATTCAAAGTCGCCGTACGGAGGTCACGGTTATTGGCTAGCGCTAACTCGATGACTTGGACTAAACGCTGATCAGCAAAAAAGTCTTTATAGCCTTGTTCTGCAACAGATGGACCTGTCGTTGAACCAATATATCCTGTTGGGATATCCGCTTGAGCGATGGGTTCTGGACCACGCATGCTTTGACATGCAGTCAAAGCAAGCGCAAGTGCAGATACCGCAATGCTACGACCTGAAATAGACCATACTTTTTGCATCACGATGTTTGCTCCTGATTATTTTGTTTCTTAGGTTTGTATTTGAAAATACTACGAATCCAAACAAAGAATACTGGAATGAAGAAAATACCCAACAGTGTAGAACTAATTACACCACCAAGGACACCAAAGCCTACCGAGTGTTGGCTACCTGCACCAGCACCTGTTGAAAGGGCAAGCGGAAGTACACCAAAACCGAATGCAAGGGTGGTCATGATAATTGGGCGTAAACGCATTTTTGCAGCATGAAGGGTTGCATCAAACAAGTCTTCGCCTTGTTCTTGCAACTCTTTTGCAAACTCTACGATCAAGATCGCATTTTTCGCAGAAAGACCAATCACGGCAACAATCGCAACTTGGAAGTAGATGTTAAACGATAAGTTTGGATCGCCCTTAATGATCATACCTAACCATGTCAATGCAAATGCACCAAGAATACCGAGTGGTACAACCAGCAAGACTGAAACAGGGATAGACCAGCTTTCATACAATGCGGCAAGACATAAGAAGACGATGAGCATCGAAAGAACAAGGAGCGGACCTGTTTGATTGCCCGAATCACGTTCTTCTAAAGATAAACCTGTCCATTCATAGTCGAAACCTTGTAAGCCCATAGACGGTAACTTGCCAATAATTTCTTCCATCGCGAGCATCGCATCACCCGAACTTACGCCTGGTGCTGGAGTACCTTGGATGTTTACAGAAGATACACCGTTATAACGCTCTAGACGTGGTGAACCATACGTCCATTCGCCTGTTGCAAACGCTGAGAAAGGAACCATCGTGCCAGCGCTATTACGCACATACCACTTGTTCAAGTCTTCAGGCATCATACGCGTATTCGCTTCACCTTGGACATATACCTTTTTCACACGACCACGGTCAACGAAGTCATTGATATAAGTACCACCCCAAGCCATGCTCATGGTTGTATTGATATCCGCAATACTCACACCCATTGCACCCGCTTGCGCTTGATCAATGTTGATTTGGTATTGAGGCGTATCTTCTTGACCATTAGGACGGACGCCTGCAAGACGTTTGTCTTGTGCTGCCATACCTAAAATCGCATTACGTGCAGCAATCAGTTTTTCATGACCTTGACCACTCGCATCTTTTAATTGGATGTCAAAACCAGCAGATACACCTAATTCAGGCATTGCAGGTAACTGTAATGGCATGATGTAAGATGCGTCTTTCACAATCATATTCAATGCCATACCACGTTGGATGATGGCACCAATTTGTGATTCTGGTGTCGTACGCTCACTCCAGTCTTTTAATTTAATAAAGGCAAGACCCGCGTTTTGACCCACCCCTGTGAATGAGAAACCAGCAACTGTAAAGATTGACTCTACATTTTCTTTTTCCTTATTCAAGAAATAGCCTGTCATGGTATCGATGACTTTGTCGGTTCGTTCCAAGCTCGCGCTCGGTGGTAACTGAACCAGTGTCATCACCACACCTTGGTCTTCTTCTGGTAAGAATGAAGATGGCAAAACTTTATAAATGCCAACCAAAGCGGCAATCACAACAATATAAAGTACCCCAGAGAATAACTTGTGGTGGGTCATACGATTGACACCGCCTTGGTATTTCTCCGAAAGTCTTTCAAAGCTACGGTTAAACCAACGGAAGAAACGCGCGAAAATATTGTTGCTTTCCTGCTTGTTTGGATCGTGCTGTTTTAACAAGGTTGCACATAGGGCAGGGGTAAAGGTAAGTGCTACGATCAATGACAAGATCATTGCGGTAACAAGCGTAATCGAGAACTGACGGTAAATAACACCTGTTGTCCCCGCAAAGAATGCCATCGGTACGAATACTGCGGTTAACACGCTCGTAATACCGACCAAGGCACCAGAAATCTGTTTCATGGACTTTTCAGTTGCCGCTACAGGGTCAAGATGTTCTTCGACCATGACACGTTCTACGTTTTCCACCACGACAATTGCGTCATCGACCAATAAACCAATCGCTAAGACCATCGCAAACATGGTGAGCGTGTTGATTGAGAAACCGAAGATGTTAATGACAGCAAATGTGCCCAATACAACCACTGGAACAGCCAATGTTGGAATAATTGTGGCACGCCAATTCTGTAAGAACAGGAACATCACAATAAAGACCAAAATGATCGCTTCAATTAAGGTTTTAACAACACTCTTAATCGAAAGTTCAATAAACGGTGTGGTGTCATAAGCCAGTTGATCTTTTAAACCATTTGGGTAGTTTTTACGAAGTTCACTGAGGCGCTTTTCTACAGCCGCTGCTGTATCTAGTGCATTTGCACCAGTTGCCAGTTTAATCGCAACACCGCCAGCAGCCTTACCATTAAATTTAGAGTCGAACTGATAGTTATCTGACCCGAGTTCAACACGCGCAACATCACTCAAACGGACTTGAGCACCAGAAGATGTATTTTTTAGAAATATATTCTTAAATTGTTCAGGTGTTTGCAACATACTTTGCGCATTGACAGTCGCATTCAGCACTTGACCTTGTACAGAAGGTGCACCGCCTAACTGACCTACAGCCACTTGAGCGTTTTGAGCACGAATTGCAGCAGCAATGTCACTTGGTGTCACTTGCAAACTGTTCATTTTCGCTGGATCTAGCCAAATACGCATCGCATATTGACCACCAAAGACTTGAAGTTCACCAACACCTGCAACACGGCTAAGTGGTTCAGAGATGTTTGAGTTTACATAGTCATTAATGTCTGACGCCGATAGGCTTCCATCTGGAGAGTAAAATGCAAGAACCTGCATAAAGCTCGCACCAGACTTGGTGACTTTTACACCTTGACGTTGTACATCTTCAGGTAAAAGCGCCGTTGCCGATTGCAGTTTGTTCTGTACTTGAACTTGAGCAATATCAGGATCGATGCCTTGTTCAAAGTTCAAGTTAATAGACGCTTGACCATTACCCGCACTGTTTGAAGAGATATAACGTAGACCATCCAGACCATTCATTTGTTGTTCAATGATTTGTGTTACCGTGTTTTCCACAGTTTCAGCAGATGCACCCGGATAGGTTGCAGCAATGGTGACCGTTGGCGGTGCAATGGTCGGATATTGGGCAATTGGCATGTTGGTGAGGGTAATAACCCCCGCCAGCATGATCACCAATGAAATCACCCACGCAAAGATAGGACGATGAATAAAAAATTGAGCCATAAACCTTACTCCTTATGCTTTGGCAGCAGGTTTTTGTTCAGATTGTTCTTTTGCATCATCCGCTTTTTGCGCTGCACCAGGTTGTTGGGCAGCAGGTTGTGCAGCACCCTGTGGTGTAGCAGCTTGAGGCTGGTAAGGTTTAGCCACGACCTGTTGTTCCGGTTTTACTTTCGCAATACCATCTACAATCACTTTATCACCCGGCTTCAAACCTTCAGTCACGATCCAGTTGCTGCCTTGAGTACCGACTGTCGTTACTGGACGTGGAGTCACTTTATTATCAGCACCCACCAGCATCGCCATAGCTTGACCGGTAGGCGTACGTGTTAATGCTGCCTGAGGAATCAGGTAAGCATTTGGTACTTCACCCTGAACGATTTGCGCAGTAGCAAACATACCTGGTAGCAACAGGTGATTCTTGTTCGGGAATACTGCACGCAGTGTCACTGTACCAGTTTCTGGATTCACGCTGGCATCAGAGAATGCTAAACGGCCTTCAACCGGATAGATGCTGCCATCTTCCAGTTTTAACTTCACACGTGTGTTATTAGAGCTGTTCAGGTCACCTTTACTCAACTGCTGACGCAGACGCAGCAATTCCGCGCTTGACTGATTAATATCTACATAGATTGGATCCAGACGCTGAATGGTTACCAGCGGCTCTGGCTGGTTTGCAGTTACCAGCGCACCTGCAGTGATTGAAGAACGGTTAGTCTGACCAGAAATTGGCGCACGTACAGTTGAATAGCCTAAGTTAATTTGAGCATTACGCAATGTTGCACGGTTCGCATTCAAATCAGCTTCAGCCAGTTTAACCTGCGCTACAATGTCATCATATTCCTGCTTGGAAATCGCGTTAGTACCAACCAGTTGACGGTAACGACCTTCTTTAACACGTAACACGCCCAGATTTGCCTCAGCACGTGCAATTGCTGCACGAGCATTGTCCACTGTGGCACGGTTAGTACTAGAGTCGATTTCATACAGCGCCTGACCTTCACGGACATAGCTGCCTTCGCTGAATAAGCGTTTTAGCACGACACCAGTCGCCTGTGGACGTACTTCTGAAATCTCAAATGCTGTTGTGCGACCTGAGAGTTCAACAGACTGCTCAACGCTTTGTGGCTGTGCAACCAGCACACCAACTTCAGTCGGTGGCATTTGCTGTTGAGCACCAGCTTGCTGGCCCTCTTTAGGATCTTTGCTACAGCCAACAAGCGCGATACTTGTTGCTAATGCGCAAGCAGTCAGGGCAGGTGCCCAAAGCTTTGCAGACATCATTGTTCCACCTCGATTAGATTTTTATCTAAATTTTTTATTTGTAACTTATTGTATTTAAAAAATTAAATACAATGACAAGATCCAAATAAAACTTATACTCCGGTCGGCGATTACTTCTGGAGGAAACTATATTCACCAAAGGTTTTTTAAAATTCTTATGCCCATCACACCATCAGTTTATGAGGAAGATATTGCTGGCTGATGTAAATCACCAAGCGACATAACTGGAATGGGCAATCTGTATTGTTCAATTTATGAAATATCCAGAAGGCCATACTGAGGCAATGAGAATTTTAAGTCGCCATTTGAGAATAAATCCTCCAAGAATTCCGATACATATAAAATTAAGTTTGCATACTTTTTATACCAAACTGGGGCAATACACCAGCAGATGGTTAAAAGTAATACAAATGGCATGCCATACAGACACCTTATGGCTGCGGTTATTTAATACAGACAGATCTCTGTGTAGTACTTTATTTATTCAGCAATCAGCAAATCAAACTTGCTATAAACTGAATCAAGAAGAACGAACACACTGAAAATTAAATAAAAAAACCGACAAAAAGCAACAAGTAGGGCATGCCAGATATCCTTGTTCTTTCTAACCGACATGATAGCGGTTAACCGTCTGTCCTGAAGTGTACTTGTCAGTACACTTTTTTTCAAGTGTGCGTAATTTATACAAAATCCATATTTTTATTAGGTAATTCTGTTGATAAATCAACAAGAATTGTCTCAGTTTCAACCTTTGCTGATTGTATGATTTTCGTCAATATCAACATCTTGCTTTGGTGGCCAGAAGAAATCGCTCGGTCGAGTCAGGAAGTGGGTCATGACCAGTTTCGCCAGTGGTTTCCATTGTTCGAAACGCACCCGACGTGCACGTAATGCCACAATAATGGTCAGACTAAAACTGACAAACAGGTTAGTCAGACCAATCAGTAGAACACCTAGAAACGACACCACCACCAGGCCAATATCAGGCCCATTAATATTTATCAGTCCTTGAATAAAGTTGGCCGAAGCAAAGGCAATATGACGAATATCCAGCGGCATACCGAGAATAAAACCAATAGTGCCCATACTGCCGAGCATGATCCCGAAAATAAAGTTACCCCCCAAGGCTCCCAAATTACGTTCCATATATTCGGAAAATTTGTTTAAACGCTCTTGTCCCATCAGGTTAGCCAGACGGGCATGGGCTTTCAGACGTGGTCCGACCTTACGATATACCGCCATATTGTCAAAATAACCTGCGAGCAGGCCAGACAGGAAAAGACAAACCCCGGCAATCGCAGCATGTGGAATCGCAAGTGAAGTAAACGGGTTCAGGTCATGTAAGGTCTTGGCCGCTTTGGCATGATTCATTAAAGGTTCATGAAGGGCTGCATCCCACATAAAGGTCAGCAAGGCAGCAACGGGTATGGCAATCGAAATATTCCCGAGGATTGCTACAAACTGGGTCCGGATAATATTTACGATCAACGCGGCCAGTTCAGCAATTTGCGCGGTTTTAGAGCCTTTACGCTGTTGTACGGTAGAAGCCAGTGCAGCTGCGGTCATCGCGGGCTGTTTGGTTGCTACAGTAAAATGCAGCACATGGATGAGCATAAAGCCCAGTGAGTAATTCATGCTGTAGCTAAAAGCTTGCATGAGCGGTGCCATGGTGACACGTGCCATAAGTATCTTCAGGGTAGCCATAGTGGCAATAATGACCCCGGCACCCGCTGCGGCCTTATACATGGCCAGGAAGCCCTGCTTGTCGGTACTTACATAATGTTCACCGGTTTTACTGGCATTTTCAGTCACCTGTAAAGCCAGGAGTTCACTATTGGTAGTCAGTAAGGCACGCACACTGCGTTCACTATAAATTGCTTCGGTAATATCGGCGATAAACAGGCCAATGGATTGATAACGCAGGTTATCATCATCCAGCACCATATTCAGCAGGATTTCAATCCGTTCCAGACACTGTTCCAGTAAGGCCAGCATGTAGGTCAGGCTGACACTGACCCCAATCCGTTTGGTAGAGCGGCGAATTTTGGCGACAACATCGTGACACTGCTCCAGCATGACCAGAGCTTGGGAAGCATCTGGCGGCGTAATCGCATCCACCAGTTCTACCGTGTTATAGCGTTTTTTATATTCCTGGATAAATTCAATGATCTCACGGTTTTGCACCAGAAAAGGTGATTCATATTCCATGAGCTCAGGCTGAGCATTAATAAATTCAGGATGCAGGGCAATACCACTGACGCGATATGACAGGATAGTCAGTGCCTTGATCAGTTCATCTTTAATCCGGGTTTTTTCAGGCTGATTAGAATGACCCTGATTCATCACACTAAACAGTCGCAGCCAGTCTTCATCGGCCAGATAGTCGAGCCAGTAGCGGTCACTGCGCTCATGAAATACCCGACGCATCAGTTCCTGCAGGCTTTTATCATCCGGAATCATGGGCAGAATATGTGCACCAATACGCTGATTGAGCTGATTCCAGAAACCGTCCAGGGATAAGATACCTGTATCAGAAAACAGGCTGGTCTGTTTGTAGCGGTTAATCACGCGCAGCACAAAGGTCTGCAGGGTAGAAACCGCATTAGGAGTGATCAGTAAGGACTGTAAAAATGCCTGAAATTTTTCTTCGATTTCTTCGGTATTCTTGCTGTCTATTGGTCGTATACGATTCACGAGTTCAATTAACAGGTTTTCATCCAGCTTTGCCTGAGGCTGCTCAAGCTGTTGCTGCATGCCGTGGAAAATATCGAGAAACTTAATATGCATAGGCGAGGTGGGTATCTATTGGATGCGATGAAGCGCAAGTTTAGCCAGGTTAATCAGCGCCTGACGGTATTCAGAATCCGGCAATAGATCCAGTGCAGCGATCGCAGCTTCGGTTTCTTCAGTCGCACGCTGACGGCAGTAATCCAGAGCACCGGATGCATTGACAATATGAATCACCTGTTCAAGGTGGTCAGTACCGCCCGTTGCAATGCTCTTACGCACAATCTCGAAGTCATCCCCAGAGGTATTCTTCAGTGCCGCAATCAATGGCAAGGTCGGTTTACCTTCCATCAGGTCATCCCCGATATTCTTGCCCAGTGTTTCTGCATCTGAAGTGTAATCCAGAATATCGTCAATGATCTGAAATGCATTTCCAAAGTGACCGGCAAAAGTTCGTAGCGGTGCTCGGAACTCTTCTTTACCAGTCAGGATGGCAGCACCTTCAGTGGCCAGTTCAAACAGGCGAGAAGTTTTACCATGAATAATATTTAAATACGTTTCTTCAGTTGTTTCAGGCTGATGTTGCGATTGCAACTGCAATACTTCACCCTCGGCAATTTCACAGGTACCAGTTGAGAAGTCCTTGAGTAAGACCATATTGTTCAGATCAACCAGCAGGTCAAAGGCACGTGAGATCAGGAAGTCACCGACCAATACGGCAGTCTGGTTATTCCAGGTCGCATTCGCAGTTGGACGGCCACGGCGCAGGCCAGACTCATCTACGACGTCATCATGTACCAGTGTTGCAGTATGTAGCATTTCAATGATCGCCGCGAGTTTACGATGCTGATCCAGATCATCTGCGCCACAGGCTTTGGCTGCCAGTAAACACATAATCGGGCGCATACGCTTGCCACCTGCTTCAACCACATGTTTGCTCACTGCCATGACTAAGGCAACTTTTGAAGTAATCCCCTCATTAATAAATGTGTCCATCGCAGCAAAGTCATGTGCCACAGGAGCGAGAATATCTTGCTTAAAGTCGATGGTCATGTGAAAGGAAACCTCTAGTTTGGTAAATCTCAAGTCGGTAGTTTAACAATTTATAACATCCATGAAACATAAGAAACGTACAAACTCCACTAAAAATCAGTTTTTTATGATGAATATAATCCATCTAGCCTGATTCTGGTGGCTGACTGTACTCTATCGATTTACCTTTACGGATCATGTACTCTGAAATTTGTGGCTCAGTATACTACTCAAAAATAACCGTCCGGCTCTGTTGATTTTTGTAGCAAAAAATTGCATGAGTGTCTGATTTTACTAAAATTAGTATAATCTCAAAGAGATGGATAAATGCGTTCATCAATATTTCTATAAAATGGCTTGTTGTTTATACGAATATCCCTTAAAATCTTTGCCCTTGTATAACCCCCAGTGGCGTACGTTTTAAGACCGGTATATCCCTTTATCGGCACGACGACACGGGCATATTTGGAGTACATTATGTACGCAGTAATCCAAAGCGGTGGTAAACAGCACCGTGTAGTTGAGGGCGAAACCCTTAAAGTTGAATTATTGAAAGCTGAAACTGGCGCAACTGTTACTTTTGATGACGTGTTGAT
This sequence comes from Acinetobacter sp. HA, assembly GCF_000264725.1. Lineage (NCBI taxonomy): Bacteria > Pseudomonadati > Pseudomonadota > Gammaproteobacteria > Moraxellales > Moraxellaceae > Acinetobacter > Acinetobacter sp. HA. The sequence continues at coordinate 125,685 of NZ_AJXD01000098.1, forward strand.
GCTTGTAAACGGTGAAAGCATTCAAATCGGTGCTCCAGTGGTAGCTGGCGCTAAAGTAACTGCAGAAGTAGTTAGCCATGGTCGTCACGACAAAATCCGCATCATCAAAATGCGTCGTCGTAAGCACTACCGTAAACAACAAGGTCACCGTCAATGGTTTACCGAGTTGAAAATTACTAGCATTTCAGGCTAATTACTAGGAGTAATGAGACATGGCAACTAAAAAAGCCGGTGGTTCGACTAAGAACGGTCGTGATTCGAATCCTAAGATGTTAGGTGTTAAAGTTTACGGTGGTCAAACTGTAACTGCAGGTAACATCATCGTTCGTCAACGTGGTACTGAATTCCACGCTGGTGTTAACGTAGGTATGGGCCGTGACCATACTTTATTTGCTACTGCTGATGGCGTAGTAAAATTCGAAGTGAAAGGCCAGTTCGGTCGTCGCTACGTATCTGTTGAAGCATAATCTGCGACAATAGAAAAAACCCACAGATTCTGTGGGTTTTTTTATGCTTGAAGATTGACGAGTCAGTCTGAAACATATGGCTGAAGAATAAACGGTGATCTTCATCATGATGAACAAAAGCAGGGATTTTGCATTAATAACAATACAAAACTTCTTATTTTCTATCATCTTAGTTTTTGAAATTCGTTTAAGATGAGCCATTAGATAAATAGCGATATGCAAATACAAAAAGGTGAGATTATGAATATGCTTCGTAAAACTGTATGTGCCATAACAATCGGTGCGGCAACACTGGCTCCTGTCATGAGCACGACTGTATTTGCCGCAACTGCAGCGACGGAGCAGCAAGCCACTGCCAATCTGGTGAAGCAGCTCAGTAATATACGTAGCTTAACGGCAAACTTTGAGCAAACCACCAAGATTACCAATCCGAAAGCAACTCAGAAAAAAGGTTTGAGCGCCCAGCACATGAACCAGACCTTTCGTGGTGTAATGAAAGTGCAGCGTCCGGGTAAATTCTATTGGGAAACCACGGCACCTTCGAAACAGACAATTGCTACCACAGGAAAAACTGTCTGGATCTATGACCCAGACTTGCAGCAAGCCGTTCGTCAGAGCCTGGATGAACAAGTCTCCAATACACCAGCATTATTGCTCTCTGGAAATACCAACCAGATCATGCAGTCTTATCGTGTGACGCAGCCAAATAAAGGCAAGACCTATTACAAGCTATATCCAAAGGCAAGTGATGGTGTGTTTGAAAGCCTGACGATTAGCTTTGGCGCTAACAAGGCACCGAGTCTGATGATTCTGGAAGATTCATTGGGTCAAACTACCTATATCAACTTTAGCAATGTGAAAGTGAATGCCAGCATTCCGGCATCTACCTTTAATTTCACACCGCCTAAAGGAACGGACATTATTGATCAATAAGCATCAATATCAGCAAAATAAAAAAGCAACCTTCGGGTTGCTTTTTATTTGCCAATAATAGAAATGGATTTGGAGACATTACAAGGTTTGCCTATATCTGGAGATTCAGGCGTTTTAGAATAAACAAAATTCAAGTCAATTAAATTATTAAATTTCAGGTGCTTAGGATGAAAATGACTTCATTTAAAACCGGCTGGATCAGCTGTATTTTATGTTTAAATGTGGGGTTGTTTGCCTGTCAGCCTCAAACGTCTTCAGTCAATGCATCTGCGCAAACAGAAGAAGCAGGGCAAATACAATCCAAAACCATTCCAGTGAAAGGTGTTAATCAGGTCGTGTGCGAAGTAGAGAGTTGTGTGCGCTTTGATCTGCAAACTGTAGATACCAATATAGCTTGGATTGACCAGTATTTTATAGAGCGTATCCAGCGTACCGAGCCAGTTGCCTTTAACAAAGTAAGCAGTGATAAAATCAAAGCAAAGGATCAGTCAAAATCTTTTGAGCAGCGTTCCATTCAGATCAGTTACCTGAATCAGCATGGTCATCTGGTGACTTTTATATTCAAAACTGCTCATCAGCCTAGACGTGCAGCACAGCCACAATCTCATACTGAATACGTCAATCTGGACCTTAAGCAAAAGAAACGTCTGGCTCTTTATCAAATTATGCTGGGCAATACTGAAGAAAAGTTAAAACAAAGCTTGTATCAAGAAAACAAAGACTGGTTGGATCGTGCCCAAGTAACATCAAAGCAATTGGAATTAAGTGATAATTATTATTTTGACAGTCAAGGCTTGGTACTGATTTATCCAGCAGGTGAGTTGAGCAAGTCCACAAGTGTGATGGTAGAATTAAAAGTACCTTATACGGCATTAAACGGGATCATCCGACCTGAATATTTATCCATTTTGCCAAAAACAACCCCTTAAATATTGTGCTAATAAGGCGCAGCCATTCACCAGGTCACTGTATTTTTTGCCGTTAAGAGCTTACACTATAGCCAGTTTTTTTCTTATCTAAAGATTGGCTATGATCGACCCGAAATTACTCAGAAATAATATTGAGGCTGTAAATTTAGCCTTGGCAAAACGTGGTGTTCAACTGAATGTCGAGGAGTGGGCATCACTTGAAGCTCGCCGTAAAGAAATTCAGTCCAAAACTGAATCGCTACAAGCTGAGCGTAATGCGGGTGCGAAACAAGTTGGCCAAATCAAAAAAGCCGGTGGCGATGCGTCTGAAATCATGGCACGCATGTCTGCAATTGGCGATGAAATTAAAGCAGCAGAAGCAGCACTGGCTGAATTGCAAGCTGAACTGGAAGAAAAATCCCTGTCTATTCCAAACTTGCCAGATGAATCTGTTCCTGAAGGTAAAGATGAAAATGACAATGTGGAAGTCCTGAAATGGGGTACACCACGCGAATTTGATTTTGAAATCAAAGACCATACTGACCTGGGCGAAATGATGGGCGGTCTGGAATTTGAAACTGCGACCAAACTGACTGGTTCACGGTTTAGCGTTCTGAAAGGTCCTTTAGCGCGTCTGCAACGTGCGATTACCCAGTTCATGCTGGATACCCATACTCTGAAAAATGGCTATACCGAAGCCTATGTTCCTTATTTGGTGAATGCAGACTCTTTACGTGGGACTGGTCAATTACCAAAATTTGAAGAAGATCTGTTTAAGCTGCAAGGCGAGAAAGAATTCTACTTGATTCCAACAGCTGAAGTACCTGTAACCAACTTCGTGCGTGATGAAATCATCGATGCTGACCGTCTACCACTGAAATATGCAGCACATACCCCATGTTTTCGTAGTGAAGCTGGCTCTTATGGCCGTGATACCCGTGGTTTGATCCGTCAGCACCAGTTCGATAAAGTTGAGATGGTTCAGATTGTAAAACCTGAAGACTCTATGCAGGCACTGGAAGAGTTAACTGGTCATGCAGAAGGTATTTTGCAGGCATTAGGTCTGCCATACCGTAAAATCATTCTGTGTGGCGGTGATATGGGCTTTGGTGCATGCAAAACTTATGACCTTGAAGTCTGGGTGCCAAGTCAAAATACGTATCGTGAGATTTCATCTTGCTCAAATATGTGGGATTTCCAGGCACGCCGTATGAAAGCGCGTTACCGTGCTGACCAGAAAAAAACTGAATTCGTACATACGCTGAATGGTTCAGGTCTGGCTGTAGGTCGTACTTTACTGGCAGTCATGGAAAACTATCAACGTGCTGATGGTTCAATTGAGATCCCTGAAGTACTGCGTCCGTATATGGGTGGTACAACTTACATCGACTAAATGTCGGTGTATGCACCAAAATGTGCATGAAAATTGCTTAGACAGTCAGATTTAAAACTTTTTGAGGCATTTTGTGGATATCTTTCCAATCTCGTTAAAGTTGCAACAGCAACCTTGTCTGATTGTCGGTGGTGGACATATTGCATACCGTAAAGCGGTATTGCTACAGAAAGCAGGGGCAGTCATTTCGGTGATTGCACCTGAGATCGAAGCGAGTCTGCTTGAGATTGTTCAAGCGACCGCCGGTCAATATGTTCAGGCACCTTTCAATTCTGAAATTCCTCTACGTTCCTACCGTCTGGTGATTGCAGCGACCAATGATGCTGGAGTCAACCGTCAGGTGTTTGAAGACTGTGAAGCTGAAAATGTGCTGGTCAACAGTGTTGATGATCCGCCGCATTGCCGTTTTATGGTACCGGCGATTATCGACCGCTCACCACTGATTATTTCAGTAGCCAGCAACGGTACTTCACCAGTATTGTCTCGTCAGATCCGCACCCAGCTTGAAGCTACCATTCCGCATGGTATGGGTAAACTGGCTGAGTTCTCTGGTAAGTGGCGTAGTGCAGTTAAAGCCAAGATCACTAATCCCGATGAACGCCGTATCTTCTGGGAAGACTTGTACGCTAGTCCTTTGAAAGAACAGGTGTTTAATGACAATCTGGCTGAAGCTGACCGTCTGATTGAACAAGCCTTGAATGAATGGCAAAAGCCAAAAGGTGAAGTTTATCTGGTCGGTGCCGGACCGGGTGATCCAGAGTTATTGACGCTAAAAGCCTTACGCTTGATGCAACAAGCCGATGTGGTGATCTATGACCGTCTGGTTTCTGCACCGATTATGGATCTCTGTCGCCGTGATGCAGAGAAGATCTATGTCGGTAAGGCGAGGTCTAATCATGCGGTGCCACAAGAAGGAATTAATGCCTTACTGGTAAAATATGCCAGTGAAGGTAAGCGTGTCTGTCGTCTGAAAGGCGGTGATCCGTTTATCTTTGGTCGTGGCGGTGAAGAGATTGAAGAGCTGTTTGCTGCGGGCGTAGCTTTCCAGGTTGTTCCAGGTATTACTGCTGCGTCTGGCTGCTCAGCCTATGCTGGTATTCCATTAACTCACCGTGATTATGCGCAAAGCGTGCGTTTCCTGACAGGCCATTTAAAAGAGGGTTCACCAGAGCTGCCTTGGAATGAACTGGTCTATGAAAACCAGACACTGGTACTGTATATGGGACTGGTTGGACTGGAAAAAATCTGTGCACAATTGATTGAGCATGGTCAGCGTCCAGATATGCCAGTAGCCCTAGTCTCAAAAGGCACCACACCAGAGCAAAAAGTCGTGGTGGGAACGCTCCAAGATATTGCATCGAAAGTGAATGAGCACCATATTCAGGCACCAACTTTGACTATTATTGGTGAAGTGGTGCGTTTACGTGAAAAATTGAAGTGGTCCTAAATGGCCACTGAACTCCCAAAAGTAGAGAAAAGCTGTGATCCATGTTGTTTTATATGAACCTGAAATTCCTGCCAATACAGGTAATATTATTCGCCTATGCGCAAATACGGGAGCACAGTTGCATTTAGTCAAGCCGCTGGGCTTTGAACTGGATGACAAAAAGCTAAAACGTGCTGGTCTGGATTATCACGAATATGCCAATATGCAAATCTGGGAAAATATTGAAGAATGTTTGGCAGACTTAGCTTCTCAAGGCATTGGTGCAGATGCGGTCTATCCATTGACGACTAAAGGTTCTGAAACCCCACATACTTCAGACTTAAATCGTCCTGTGGCTTTGTTGATGGGGCCGGAAACACGTGGTCTGCCAGAAAATGTGCGTATGATGTTCCCGAAAGAACACTGGATCCGTCTGCCAATGGCTGAAAATTCGCGTAGTCTGAACCTGTCTAATGCGACAGCAGTGATTGTGTACGAAGCCTGGCGTCAGCAGGGGTTTAAAACGCTTTAATTAGTATTCTTTCTTTTAAGAAGCTGCCAATTGGCGGCTTTTTTTGATTTGTGTAACAAGGCTTGTGCAGTGGTTGGTCATTGGGCTTATCTTCGGTATAAATAATTTGAGAACACAAAAAAGGAAAAAAACTTGAATAAGGGGTGGATCACAGCGAGTTGTGCGGTTTTATTAATGTTTAGTGGAGCAAGCCAGGCACAGCCAGAACCACAACAGCCAGTAGAAGAGGTAAAACCGCTTACTCAGGAGGAAATCAGGCAGGGTATGGCAGAGATGCAGCAGCAACTGAATGAGCGTATTGAAGCTTGGGGTAAAACCCTTAGCAAAGATGATTTTGAATGGAGTTGGCGCGGACGGATTCTGAATCAACTAAAACGTCAGGAAGTGTGTAATATCTTCCAGGGTGTGGTGAATGAAACCTATCATCTGGCTGTACAGAACAAGGCGCGTTTGAGTCCTGAAAGTCAGGAGGTTTTAAAAAATCGTAATCTATTTATCGAACGGCTTGGTTATAAAGACAATATTGTTGATACCCGCATGGGCTTTAACTGTCGTCTAAAATGATTTTGAACTGAACTAAAAAATAAACACGTCAGAACTAAAAAAGGCGCATCAAGCGCCTTTTTTATTTGAATAAGAAGGATATTATTTATCATCAAATTCATTGTGCTGAGGAGCAGGGTGCTTGAAGCCTTTGGTCTTATAACCCAGGTACAAGATACCGCCAAATGCCCAGATCAGACCGTATTTAAGCGAAGCTTCGTCGACTTCTAGCCATAATGCAAACACTGAAATGAAGCCAAGTAAGGGAACGACGACAAAATTCATGATCTCTTTGGCACTCTTCGTGCGGCCATCACGCAGTGCATAACGTGAAATCACCGACAAGTTGACGAAACTGAATGCAGTTAACGCACCAAAGCTGATCAGTGACACGACAAAGTCAAGATCCATGAAACCAGCAGTTAAAGCAACTGCACCAGCGATCAGGATATTGTATGACGGTGTGTAGTTTTTCGGACTAATGTGACCAAAGATTTTTTTGTTAATTACGCCATCACGACCCATTACGTACATCAGACGAGACACACCCGCATGCGCTGAAATACCGGAAGCCATAACTGTCACAATCGCAAAGTAAAGTACCACTGTCTTAAATGCCACACCACCTACTGCTTGTAAAATATCAGGCTGTGTTGCAGCGATATCTTCAAAGTAGGTTTTTGGATCATTCGGGAAGAAGATCTGCATGAAGTAAGTACTGATGATGAAAATGATACCCGCTATTAATGCAGTCAAGAAAATCGCTTTAGGCAAAGTTTTTCAGTATCTTTGGTTTCTTCAGCCAGTGAACTTAAAGAGTCAAAACCTGTAAAAGAAAAGCACAGTAAGGTTGCACCGGTAATCAAGGCAGCAACAGAGGTAAACTCATTCCAGAATGGCTCTAAACTCCACAGTTGATACTTTGCATCGACTAATGTGCCGTCTGCATTTACGCCACCTTCCAGAAGTTGGTAAACCATCCAGGTGAAGTATGCAATGACGCCCAATTGTACGAATACAATCATACTGTTGAAGTTGGCAACAAATCTCGCACCGCGAAGGTTAATCGCAGTCATAAACGCGGTTAAACCAATGACCCAAACCCAATGGTTCATGTCTGGAAAAAGTGCTTCCAGATAAATCACCGCCAGAATGATATTGACCATTGGCGATAACAGGTAATCCAGCAAGGATGACCAACCCACCATGAAACCTACGTTCGGGTGGATGGATTTTTGCGCATAGGTATAGGCCGAACCCGAAGAAGGGTAGCGACGAATCATATGACCATAGCTCAAGGAGGTTAACAAAATTGCAATCAGTGCAAAAATGTAAGAGGTAGGAACGTGGAAGTTACTTTCTTCAGATACCAGACCAAATGTATCAAACAAGGTCATGGGTTGAATATAAGCTAAACCAATAATAATGATGTGCCAGAGTCCTAGCGTTTTTTGCAGTTTAGCTGCCGATTGAGTCCCAGAGATATTAGTCAACGGCGTTATCCTCTTAATCGTTGATCAAGGATCAGTCATATTGAATAAGGATCGTTTGAGACGAACGATCCCCCCTACAGTTTTCTATAAAAGTCCGCCAATCTACTTGAAAAGAACGGCTTTTGCTAGCTATTTTTTTGACTTTTGTCCTGCATAAAATGTGCCATTCAAAAAAAGAAATCGAATTTTTTCTTATGCAAGATAAAAGCCTGATGCTTAAAAAAACATCAGGCTAGAATTTCGGCTATATTGGCTTATTTTTCAGTAATTACCAAGCCTTTTTTAAGATGGTTTTCAAATCTTCCAGGGTGGCTTCTTTCGGGTTATAAATGATGGAACCATCATTCAGGGCTTTCTCTGCCACTTCATCGAGCTGGGCTTCAGAAACCTTACCTGTTTCACTTAATGTACGTGGTAATTTAGTCAGAGCATAAATACGGTCACGCATCGCTAGAATGGTTGCAATCGCTTTATCGGCACGCAGATGCCCCGGGGTCTGTGCATAAATATCAGGGCCAGCCAGTGGCAGAAGCAGCTCTGCAATCTTGCCACCACTCACTTCCTTGTTGTATTCCAGTACATAAGGCAGGAACAGATTCATACATAGTCCATGCGGCAAGTGAGCTACCGCACCGAGCGCATGACCGAGTGAGTGCACCAGACCAACCATTGAGTTCGAAAAAGCGATCCCAGCCATGGTAGAAGCTTGTGCCAATTCCAGACGACCTTGAGCATCAGACGGATTATCCAGCACCTTAAACAGATTCTCACTGACTTTCTTCACTGCTGCTGTAGCATAAGCATCTGAAATCGGATTGGATGCCATACAGGTATAGGCTTCAACCGCATGTGTCATCGCGTCCATTGCAGTCATTGCGGTTAAATGTGGTGGCAAAGTCTGGGTCATACGTGGATCAAGAATCGCAGCATGCGGCATCAGATAATAAGATGCGAACGGCATTTTCAGGTTCTTTTCAGTATCCGATACCACTGCAACCATGGTTACTTCAGAACCTGTTCCAGACGTGGTTGGAATTACGAAAAATGGTTTTAAGGGCTTTGGCAGGTTATGTGCGCCAGAATATTTAAGCAAGTCATCACCACCTTCAGAGACCAGAATGTTGGTCGCTTTTGAGGTATCGATAACTGAACCGCCCCCAATGGCAATAATCGCATCACAGTTATTGTCACGATATAGCTGTGCAGCACGACGTACTGTACCTAAGCTCGAATCGGGTGGGACATCATCAAAAATTGCTGCAATCTCTGCATCCGTCGATTCAAAAGCAGCTTCAATCGGTGCAAGCAGATTATTGGCACGTACGCCTTTATCGGTAATGATGAGTGGACGTTTGGCACCTAAAGTCGAGAGTTCAAACGGAATATGTTCGAGCGCAGCATGACCGGCAATCACCTTGACTGGACAGAAAAATTCATAATAAGGCTTGGTCATATCAGGCACTCCGTTTCAAATAAGATTGAGCAATTTTTAAATAGATGCTGCTTGCTTCAGTTAATTTTTCTTTCAGGCTGAGATTACTTGGATATTCTTTGACAGCCAGTTGTGCCACCATTTTCGGCAAAATCAAGGCTTCCATTTTATTCAGACAACGCACCAGACGAATAGCATAAGAGATATCACCATCGGCAATCATGCGGTCATGGGCAAAGGCCTGTGAGGTACTTTCCTGGAATGAAAAGACCAAAAAGGCATGATGCAAATGCTTAAAGGTGATCGTAAGGTCAGGCACAGTGTCCATAGATTTCACGAGTTCAAGTTGCTTCTCTTCAGTAACCCGGGCAATAAATGCCGGGCCGTGGGGGAAGACTTTCATGGAAAGACTGAAATTCGCCGGAAACTGGGCAACTTCCTTTTTGATTTCTTCATCGACCTGGCTTGCCATGACTAAGCCTCTGCCAATCACATCCATCATGAGTTTGACATAGGCCTGTTGCAAAGCAGGTTTAACGGATTTAGTTGCAATCACGTGATGATCCCTACCTGGAATATTATTTGTTTAGAGTAATTACTCTAATTTATTTATTGTTGAAATGCAAAGGCTTTATCTTTGCTCGACGCTAACGTCCTTAAAGTAACCGCTGCTGGTTAAAGTTTCAATAATTTCGACACACAAGTCAGCAAATTTTGGCGGGTTGTTGACCAAGTCGTTAATGCGGACCATTTCCAGTCCTGCATAGCCACATGGATTGATGGTATGGAAACCTGTCAGGTCACAGTCAATATTCAAGGAAAGACCATGATAGCTGCGACCTTTACGGATTTTAAAGCCGAGAGAACCAATCTTCCGTTCATTGACATAGACACCGGGTGCATCCGGTTTGGCATAGGCTTCAATATCATACTTTTTGAGTAGCTCAATCATCAGGTTTTCGACATAGGAGACCAGCGTACGGACGTTCCAGCCAAGACGGTTCAGATCAAACATAAAATACGCCACCAGCTGGCCCGGACCATGCCAGGTCACTTGACCACCACGATCGGTCTGAATTACCGGAATATTGGATGACATCAGAATATGTTCCGGCTTACCCGCTTGCCCTTGAGTCAGGACATCATAGTGCTGCAAAATCCACAACTCATCCGGGGTGTTTTCATCACGGTTTTCAGTCAGGGCTTTCATTTCCAGAAAGCGGTCTTCGTAGGGAGTCAGGTCATTATATTGACGAATAATCAGGCAGGGTTTTTGAACCGCATCAGTCACAGTGTGCGTCCTTGGAAAGATAAAAAATACTGCCAATAATTATAATGATTTCAAGCCGTGATAGGGGAGTGATTCACAGTAATTCTCAATTACCAATTTACAGATATAAAAAAACACGCCCTGAAGCGTGTTTCTTATCATGGCCTGAGCTGTCTTAAAGCGCAGTTTTGATCAAGGGGCAAGCAGCCAGATCAGCATAAACAGCATGAACCTGTTCCAGTTCTAGAAAACGGAGCTGTGCAGTGATCGAATGATATTTACCTGTACGTGAGGGCGTAACGGTCATTTTACTGCCATCAAATTCAGGAAAATGCTTTACAAAGATCTCATTTACGGCCTGATGCAACTCAATACCAGCAAGGCCAATCAGTTTGATCGGATAGTTCATCGGGAACACCCAGAGATGTTCCTGTAATTCGCGAGAAGGTGTACGGTCTAACATGGTAGTCCCCTTATTTGAAACGCCTGCAATCATGCAGGCGTTTGGGTCTGTCTTGGCTAGTTAAAATGGAGACCCTGAAGCAAATTTCAAGTCTCCAGAACAAGCATCAAATCTTAATCATTCTCAAGGAATGAACGCAGGTGTTCAGAACGGGAAGGATGACGCAGCTTACGTAAGGCTTTCGCTTCAATCTGACGGATACGTTCACGGGTTACGTCGAACTGCTTACCTACTTCTTCCAAAGTATGGTCAGTTGGCATGTCGATACCAAAACGCATTTTCAGGACTTTCGCTTCACGTTCAGTCAAGTTTTCCAGTACTTCACGTGTCGCTTCTTTCAGACCTTCTGACGTTGCAGCATCCACAGGAGAGGTGATGTTGCTGTCTTCAATGAAGTCACCCAAATGCGAATCTTCATCATCACCGATCGGTGTTTCCATCGAAATCGGTTCTTTGGCGATTTTAAGTACTTTGCGAACCTTCACTTCATCCATTTCCAGACGTTCGCCCAGTTCTTCCGGAGTCGGTTCACGGCCCATTTCCTGAAGCAATTGACGAGATACACGGTTGATCTTGTTAATGGTTTCGATCATGTGAACTGGAATACGGATAGTACGTGCCTGATCCGCGATTGAACGGGTAATCGCCTGACGAATCCACCAAGTTGCATAAGTCGAGAACTTGTAACCGCGACGGTATTCAAACTTGTCCACGGCTTTCATTAGACCGATGTTACCTTCCTGAATCAGATCCAGGAACTGCAAGCCACGGTTGGTGTATTTCTTCGCAATCGAAATGACCAGACGTAAGTTCGCTTCAACCATTTCTTTCTTGGCACGGCGCGCTTTCGCTTCACCCACCGCCATACGCTTGGCGATGTCTTTGATGTCACGAACTTTCAGGTCAAGTTCTTTTTCAATGTCCGCAATCTTTTGCTGGAATGCTAGCACGTCAGGACGTACTTTTTCCAGATAAGCTTTTTGATCAGCAGGCGCTTTTGCAATTTGCTCATCTAACCAGGCTGGATTAGATTCCTGACCCGGAAAAGAAGTACGGAACTGGGTACGGTCCATGCGGCCACGACGGACTGCATAACGCATTACTTCACGTTCTGCACTACGGATCTGGTCGTGGGTACCACGAATCATTTCTGAAATGATATCGAACAGGCGCGGTGTGAACTTGAACATCATGAACACAGTAGCTAAAGCTTGCAGTGCGTCTTCTGCTTCTTTGCTGTTGCGGCCATGCTTTTCAATAACAGCCTTGGTATTTTTCCAGGCATCTGAAAGTTCAGCAAAACGAACTTTAGCGATTTCTGGATCTGGACCTGAGTCACCTTCAGAATCGTCATCACTGTCAGACTCTTCTTCATCTTCCTCATCATCCAGTTTTACATCTTTGGTTGACTTGGTAGTTGCTTCTTCATCTTCTTCGATGTCAGCGACTTCTTCCAGCACTTCTGGAATATCATCATCAGTTTCAGGGTCTAAATAACCTGAAAGCAGGTCGGCCAGGCGGCGTTCGCCAGCTTCATAATCTTTGTATTCTTGTAGTACAACTTCTACGGCATTTGGCCAGTAAGCAATGGAGTGAAGAACGTCACGGATCCCTTCTTCAATACGTTTTGCAATGCTGATTTCGCCTTCACGCGTTAAAAGTTCAACAGTACCCATTTCACGCATATACATACGTACTGGGTCAGTTGTACGACCTGGCTCATTTTCTACAGATGCAAGTACTGCTGCAGCTTCTTCTTCTGCAACTTCATCGGCAGCTTCTGCAGTATCCTCAAACATCGCATCATCAGATTCAGGCGCGCGATCATGTACCGGAATGCCGACGTCATTCAACATCTGAATGATATCTTCAATCTGTTCACTTTCTGTGATTGAGTCCGGGAGATGATCGTTAACCTCAGCGAAGGTTAAATAACCTTGTTCTTTGCCTCGGCTAATCAGAGCCGCTACTTGCGAAGTAGGGGAAGTCATATCGCTCATCTTTGCTTACTCTTCGTTGAATCTGTGACAGTAAAAAATCGTACAACTCTGCACGACTTAAGCTCATTAAATTTAGTGAATAGCCTACATATTTCATCAGATTATTCAGCATCGAGGCTGTCTGACAAAATATTTAAAATGAAATTCAGTAATTTAAGATGGGGATGAATTTGTTATTTTCAAGTCCAGCCCCGGCGTATCTGTATCTGACCAAAAATATAATAGTCAAAAAATATAAGGACGCAGGGTGGATTATATCATGCCATACAATTTACTTGGAAAAAAAGCCCTAATTACAATTTTAAGATACTAAAATTTAAATAAAACTTGACAAGTATTTTTAGGCAAGATAAATAGCGCCTAGGACCCTTTACATTTTTCACAATGAGGTAGTTTTAGTGTCTTCTACAGATTTTGAACTAGATGATAACTACGGTGATGATGATGTTAGCTTCGATGAGGCTTCCAGCAAGCTCAGCGCAAAAGAGTCGTTGGAAAAACGTCGTTTGATTGATGACCTGTTGACTCAACGCCGCCTCGAGCGCGAACTCAAAGATTTTGACTATGACTTCGACGATGACGATGACTTCGACGACGAAGATTAAGCAATTCGGATTTAGCATGGCCTGAATAAATGCTATGCTAGGCCTTTCGGAATTTCTAAGTTTGGATATTAGATGAGTGCTTTAGATTTAGACCTGTTGAGTGACTATCTGGATGGCGACCAAAATGAGTATGGTCTGGATTTCGCGGCAACTCACGGTTTCCTGTGTGCAATTGCAGTAGGTCCGCAGTTTGACAGATGGCTGGATGAGCTTTTTGATAACAATCAGAAAAAAGTTCCAGCAGCAATCATCGAACAGGTTAAAGTATGGCTGGAATCTATCCGTCAAAGCTTGGCCAATGAAGAAGGCATCACTTTCCCGTTTGAAATCGAGGAAGCAGATACCGAATCAAGTCTTGGTGACTGGAGTGTAGGCTTTGTTGATGCCATGTTCCTGAACGAAGAAGCATGGTTTGCAGAAGAATTTGAAGAACAACTGGTGGATTTAACTCTGCCAATCATGGTCTTCAGTGGAATTGACGAAGAAGATCCACAAATGGAAACTTTCCGTCGTAATGGCCAATTAATGGACGAGCTTGCGGAAGAAATTCCAGAAAACCTGAATGAATTGTACCTGATGTATCATACACCAGATTAATTCTCCCAAATGAAAAAAGCACCTTCGGGTGCTTTTTTCATATTTGCTTTTTTTATATCTGTAATTTTAAGCTAAGCAGTTATTCCTTGGCCTGTTTTTTTGCTTCCAAACCCTTAAGAGCGCTTTTACTCATCCAGCCGAAACATAAGGCAAGGACAACATATTGAATCGCCAAGCCTAGCAGCAATACGCTTATCCAGATGCCAAAAGATAAAGATTCCAGCATACCGAGGATAATTTCCCGTTGTTCTGCAATACCCAATATTGACAAGGATAAGATCAAGCCAATGAGTACGCTAATGCCTAGACACCCCCAAATTAACTGTTTTTTCTCTATAGCACTTGGTAGACGCTGTTGATCCTGAACAAATTTGATCGCTGCCGCTGCCCCTGCACCGAATAATGCCGGGATGGCAGTGCTGCTGCCAGGCAAATCGATAAACATATTTAAACCAGCGACAATCAGAATCGCGACCAGATAAACTATAGTGAAATAGCCAAAATATTTTTTAATCATCATTTTTATCTCGAATATTGTGTTTTTATTGTTGTTGCTTGTGTGGTTGAAAATGGGAAAAGCTATACCAACAAGTTTGTTTATTTTAATAATTTGCTCGAATATTCGGCAAGATAAATTAAAAGAATACGACGAATGTCACGTGAAGCATAGAAGGATCACGTGACATGATTTGAACTCGATTGAAATTAAGCATGTTTCTTTGGCTGTTTAGCCAAGCTATAGTGGGTATAGCCATGATAGGCGACATGAAACAGGGCAGCATGCAAGGCAATCAAGGCAGCGACAATAAATGAATTTGGGCCTCGGCCTGTATAATTCATTCGGCGCAGAATTTCCTCGGTATAAGGGTGCAGCCAGATCATCACCAAGATAAAAATAAAGCCAAGGCTCATGGCAATAATGGTAGAGCCCCAGACCAAGGTATTTTTTTCCTTGGCGTCAGGGACACGCAGTTCCTTATGCACAAAATGCCGGGCACTCAAGAATGCTGCTGCAATTAATGCAGGAATGAAAATAATGGCACCCAAGTTTAACCAATACACAATCATGCCAACCAAAACCAGTAAGGCAAGATAAACGGCTGCAAAATATTTAAGATAATGCGACATCGTTCTGGCCTCCTTAACAGGACTTACTATTCAGGATGGACGATTTTTGCGTTGATGTCTACGGTACAGAACCCAGCCGATAATAATCGCTACAATTGCAATAATGATATAACTGACCTTGCTAAAAATCTGATGCATCAAGTTCTGATTTTCGCCGAAATAAAATCCAATACAGGCCAGAAAAGTCGTCCAGATGATTGTTCCCAAGCTGCTATAAAACATGAATTTCCAGAAGGGCATACGACTCATTCCAGCAGGAATACTGATCAGGGAGCGCACTGCGGGAATCATACGTCCAACAAAAACAATGCGATGACCATACTGCTCGAACCATGCTAAAGATTTTTTTACATCATCAGATTTAATAAACAGATATTTACCATAGCGGTCGACAAATCTGAAAATCGATTCATGACTGAATTTATAACCAATCCAGTAAAGTAAGGCAGCAGCCAGCAGGGAGCCGAGGCAACCCGCAATGATCACGCCGACCAGTACTAATTGACCTTGGGACGCGGAATAGCCCGCAGATGGCATAATGATTTCAGAGGGAAT
The DNA here is from genome assembly GCF_000264725.1 of Acinetobacter sp. HA. Classification (NCBI taxonomy): domain Bacteria; kingdom Pseudomonadati; phylum Pseudomonadota; class Gammaproteobacteria; order Moraxellales; family Moraxellaceae; genus Acinetobacter; species Acinetobacter sp. HA. The sequence continues at coordinate 141,430 of NZ_AJXD01000098.1, forward strand.
AGGCGGGAAGACATTGTCGAGGAACATGAGCAGGGCAATACCCCAATAGCCCAGCTGTTCCATAATAGAAATAATCCAGTCAGTTAGATTCATAAGCAGCAGTTAATTGAAAATACTGCTTTTATCCTACGGAGTATTCCAGAATGGGTAAAGTAGATAAATTGTAGATCGCACAAATCAGCTATGCGTGAGGGTATAGATATAAACTCGACGCAGCAGATAGGCACTGAATACTGGCAATATACTTAATAGCAAAAATTGCACGATGCCAGTGTTGATGTGATAGCCAATAAATAGCGCTAAGATCGCACCAATAACAGTTCCTAGCACAACAATAAAAAGATGTGATTCATGTTCCAGCTGGTCCATGACTTCAACAGTCCGCTGTACTTTTACTTGATCCTTGCGTTGAAACTGAACAATATTATCTTCATATTTTGCGTAGGATTTTGCCATTTTGTGTTCCTTTTCATATAAAAAATATATTTAGTAATTAAACACTTAGGTGGAAAATGATTACTGTATATAGATTATCAAGACTTTTTCTTTTTAAAGGGGAATCTTGGTAAAAGCGTGTTGAGATTTTTATTTAGATTGTGAAGTTTGTGTAAAAAAAAAAAGCCCTCAAATGAGGGCTTGTATACATCTAGTTACATTCTACACATTATAAACGTTTACGTTTTGCAGCGAGGATTTGTGACTGGCGCATACGGAAGCCTTCTTTTTGCTTCTCAGTTGTTTTGTCAATACAGTACACACAAGATACACCGTGTTCATAGCTTGGTAAGGCTGCTTCCTCGGGAGTGAGTGGCCAGCCACATGCATGACATTTAGTATTTTGACCTTCTTCCATACCGTGAGTCACGGCAGTACGGCCATCAAATACGAAACATTCACCTTCCCATAGACTCTCTTCTGGTGGGGTTTCTTCCAGATATTTCAAAATACCACCTTTCAGGTGATAAACCTCAGTAAAGCCTTCTTGAAGAAGTAAAGAGGTTGATTTTTCACAGCGGATCCCGCCTGTACAGAACATGGCAATTTTCTTGTCTTTGTGCTGTTCCAGATTCTGTTTTACGTATTCCGGGAATTCGCGGAAAGTTTCAGTTTTCGGGTCAATCGCACCCTTAAATGTACCGGCCTTGTATTCGTAGTCATTACGGGTATCGACCAGAATCACGTCATCACGCGCAATCAGCTCGTTCCATTCTTTAGGATCAAGGTAATGACCGACAAGATCACGTGGCTTAACAGGTACCCCTAACGTCACGATTTCTTTCTTCAGTTTGATCTTCATTTTACGGAATGGCTTGTCAGAGCTATGAGACTCCTTGTATTCCATTTCGTTGAAGCCTTCGTTTAGAAGGAACTGATGTACTTTGTCGATGGCTTCACGGTTACCTGCAACGGTACCGTTAATGCCTTCGCCTGCCACAATTAGAGTACCGCAAAGGTCGATGGTTTTTACCAGGTCAAGGAGGCGTTGCTGAAGACCTGCGGGGTCTTGAACTTCCTTAAATTGATAAAGTGCGGCAACAACCCAACCAGTCGTCGCTTGCTGTTCTACAGGTGCAAGCTGTTCTACAGTAGCGTTCATGGAATACTCCAACGTAGCATGATATTTGAAAGGCGCACATTTTAACGTGATTTGCATGATTATGCGAGTAAAACCCATAGCATTTATAGGGACTTCAATTCATGCAGGAGAGCGTGTATAGTCTTGCCCGACCCGGTATTATTACAGACCTGCCTGTGCTGAAATGATCAGCAATGTTGGAGTAAGTTTTGAGTTCAGATCGTCGTATTGCATCTTTAACCCCATGTGCAGGGCGTTGCTCGACCGTATTTGGTGATGCGGTATGTCGCGGTTGTCGCCGTTTTAATCATGAAGTGATTCAGTGGAATACCTATACGGCTGAACAGCATAACGCAGTATGGCAACGTCTGGATGCTCAACTTGATCAGATTCTAGTCCCGATGCTGCCTCTGGCAGATATGGCCCATGTCGAGAAATTTGTATTGTCCAAGCGGGTGCGGTTGCGTGATGATGCCAGTAAAGGGCGTAAGCTCTATCATGCATTAAAATTGTGTGAAAAAAACCGGCATTTGACTGATGAGAGTGGCCTAGGCATTCATTACAAACAGGTACGTCCGATTTGGGATGAATTTGAACGTCGAGTATTGGCATTGGCAAAAGCCAGTTATGATCTGGCATTCTTGCGTGCTGATGGGATGAGTCAGCATCTGATCCAGATGGAAGAAGAGGACGAGTAGGTCCTCTTTTTTTATACTGACTATATTAGACAAGGAGGAATGGGGTGAATATTACCGAATATCTGCTGTATTGTCTGGCCGTAGTAATCATGATCGCGACACCCGGGCCAGTAATGTTACTGGTCGCTAGTGCCGGGCTCAAAGGCGGCTATAAGCATGCCTTGCAGACTATTTTCGGGACTAACTTTGCCTCACTGGTTCTGATTGGTTTATCCATTCTCAGTCTAAAAGGTCTTCTGGTTGTTAACGAAAATTGGCTGAATGGCATTAAGCTACTTGGCTGTTTGTATATTGCCTGGCTGGGAATTCAGATTTTCAGGGAAGTCTGGCAAGGGCAGGGATCAACTGGACCACAAAGCCTGCAGCCTGTACAGGGCGGCTTTCGTACCGGTTTTCTGGTAGGTATTTCTAATCCCAAGGATATTATTTTCTTTGCCGCCTTTTTTCCGCAATTTATAGGCATTAGCCCAAACCTCGATTTAAGCTTGGTGATTCTGACAATCAGCTGGATTGTTCTGGATTTCCTCACCCTGTCACTGGTGTATCTGGGGTTTCAGCGATTATCTCGGTCTCAGCTTTATCCGCATTTACTGGGGCTATGCGGCTTGATCTTGTTAATGGTTGCACTGTATGGAATTTATTCCATCTTCAGTTAATTCAATCAATATACATGACACAAAAAATCCCGAACCAAATGCCGGGATTTTCTTTTTAAATAGACTTATATATTGTGTTGCTGGCGATACTTTACCAGTTCGTCAATAGTAATTACGATTAGTTGATGCGTCTGTGCATATGACAGAACCTGAATACCAGAAGCCATGCTGCCATCCGGATTAGTCAGTTCACACAACACGCCGGCAGGTTTTAAACCAGCCAGACGCGCAAGGTCAATAGTACCTTCAGTATGACCACGCCGGGTTAAGACACCACCTTCACGGGCGCGTAATGGGAATACATGACCAGGACGATTCAGATCACTGGCAACTGCCCCGTCTTTAATCGCTGTTTTAATTGTAGTCGTGCGGTCTTTGGCAGAAACACCGGTTGTTACACCCTCTGCTGCTTCGATACTTACAGTAAAGGCAGTTTTAAACTGACTAGAGTTATCTTGTACCATTGGTGGCAACTCTAAATGATTTGCCAGCTCATCAGTCAGACATAAGCAAACGATGCCTGAACCATCACGAATCATACGCGCCATGGTTTCTACAGTTAAAGTTTCAGCTGCCACAATCAGATCGGCTTCATTTTCACGGTCAAAATCATCCATGACCAGGACAGGTTTGCCTTGGCGGAGATCTTCGAGTGCCTGAAGGATACGTTGTTCAGCAGGGGCTAAAGCAGAAAAGAAAATTTCGGGTTGAATCAAACTTGACATTGAAATGCTCACCTAAACTAAAAATATGATTGAACATTTCAGGACTGAGTGAAAATAGGCTTATAGCAAAAACAGGTGTATGCACGGCATACAGCCTTGGTGCTGCTTTCGTCTTCTTTCATCCGGACTATACCGTCGGCTCTGGATTTGCACCAGATCTGCAGATCAATCGAAATTGACCGCTCGTGGGCTGATTCAAGCCTGATTATAACAAGCTGAAATTACCACCGGTGGGGAATCACACCCCGCCCTGAAGCGATGTAGGATCATTATAGTCCTGATTTTAAAAAAATGGGATGGTTGAAATGGAAAGTAATTTGCAGAATTTTAGATAAACAAAACAGATAATCTGAATTACCCAAGTTTTTAGCAAAATACTGGAAACATGCTATGGTGTGAGGAAGATTAGAAATCCTTCAATCATTCTAACAATGCATAAAACTGAGCTGATTCGAAATAATCAATTTTCGCCCTTGCTGTTCTGCAATGTAGAAGTACTACGTTATTTAAAAATCTTGGGCTTGGCACTCATCACGGTCAGTTTGCTGTATTTAATGGCAGCGAACTGGTGGATGCTACCGGATCCGGTTCAGCTGGCAATCCCGATGCTGATTTTATTCTGTAGTGCAGCAGCAAGTATTTACTTCGACCAGCAGGAATGGGTGAGACAGAGTCTGGATACGGTATCTGGTCTCATGCTGGGTTTAAGTCTGGCAGTGATTGGGCAGATTTATCAAACTGGCGCAGATAGTTATCTGTTATTTCTGCTCTGGTCAGCCTTGCTCCTACCATGGCTCTATCGCTTCAATATTGGCATTTTTGTCATGCTTTGCGTAGTGAGCCAGCTGATGTTGTATCTGTATTTTAAACAGAGCTTCTGGATGGGAAGAGCAGAAGGGTTGTATTTGCTTGGTCTAAATTTGCTGACAGCACTTAGCTTTGCGTATGCCATGCGCTATTACTCGCTGCTACGTTTTCTGTTTATCACATTTGTGATCGTGATTTCGATCAGCAGCATGATGCAGTTTACCCATCACTTTAAGCTGATCTATTTAGCTTCTTCAGTTGTTTTACCGACAGGTGCCGCATTTTATTTTTATAGGAAACATCAGGCGCTAGAAGCCATTCTTCTCATTGCAGGTTTGGCTGCCAGTGTGAGCTTATGGGTATTTGAACTGGTTGAAAATCAACTGACCAATTCAGCTGCTGGGCTATTTATGCTGGCTGTGCTGATTTTTGGCTGGTTTGCCTTAATCAGTTTTGCTTTAAATAGAATTTTTCCACAAACCAAATTCTCCGTGATTCCTCTGGCACTCGGTGCCTGGATTTCCGGGATTATTCTTGCAGTCCTGTTACTGACTTACTGGGAAGCATTTTCAATCTTAATGGGGATCATCTTTATAGGCATCGCCTGGAAACTGCAGGGTCAGCAGCTTTCAGTTTTTATGCGCCAGTTTGCCTATTGCTTATGGATCTGTGGTCAGGCAGCAGTTTTAATTCATACAGAACTGCTCACCGACAGTATGGTTGTAGTCTTGCTGCTGCAATTATTAATACTGGGGCTTACTATCATCAAACGGATGCACTGGTCTATTTTGACCCTGCAGCTGCTGATTACCCATGCATTAGCAATCGTGGTTCTGATCTTAGAAAATTCTTTTAAACATGATGATATCGTGATCAGTATCATACCCAGCTTGAACTATGTCATTTTCATCGGACTATTCCTAACAGCTCATTATTGGCAATCTTCGCATTATCAGAAAAGTATCTTTCTCTGGATGATTGCCATGCTGACAGGTTCAGCGGTGGTTCAGGCGGTAACCGGATTAGAGCACTGGCAGAGCATCGGACAGATCAGCTTTGACCAAATTCTGCTGTTTTATATTCTTCCGAGCTTATTGTTGTTCAGTTTTATTTGGCAAAACTGGCAACAATTTTCTGAAAAATGGCTGTGGTTAATTCCGGTTCTGGGTTTATTACTGATCCTGTTGGGCTATTTTGAAATTTTTATCATTATGCTGCTCATGGCTTGGGCTGTAGTCTATCAGCAACGAATGATTCAAGCCCTATCGATTTTATTGCTGATCTTTTGGTTATGGATGCTGTATTACAATCTGGGGCTGAGTTTCCTGGTAAAGAGCCTCACGATTTTCATCTCAGGTCTCATGGTTTGGTGCATGGTCTATGGCTTAAAGCAGGTAAGGATTAGATCTGGTCAGGAGGAAACTGCATGAAAAAGTTTCTTCCTCTGATTCTGGCCGGATTCAGTATTCTGATCTTTGTGGGGCTGATCCTCAAACATGAACATCATTTAGCGAACAGCCAGTCCATCTTTGTTGAGCTTGCTCCGGTCGATCCGCGCTCAATCTTGCAAGGCGATTATATGGCACTGAATTATGAGCTGCATTTCGAGGGTGATGCTGAAGCTGACCGTGGAGAAGAGGGTGGTTTAGCGGATAAGAAAATTGCAGCCTTAGAAAAGCGTATTCAGGATCAGACACATCTTTTAAGCTATGTGCAGCTAGATGATCAGCATCGTGTGATTCAAACCAGCTTGGATGAAAATCTTTTAAAAACTCATCAGGGAACTTCCGCGCGTTTGCTTCTAAAAAATCCTTCCAACCGATTGGCCAATTTATATCCGGCAGCGAATAGCTTTCTGTTTGCAGAAGGATTGGAGCCATGCTATCACAACGCAAAATATGCCGAGATTAAAGTTAAAGATAATGGACAGGCTTTATTGGCGAATCTGGTAGATCAGAATCTGCGAGCTTTAAATTGCGAAAGCCAAAAAGACTGGGTACAGGGCAGTTAATTAAGGTTTATTTTTAGAAGTATTTTTCAATAAAAAAGCCCGCATATTGCGGGCTTTTTAAAATCTTGGACTTAAGCTACTTGCACAGGAATACAGTTCGCTGTGTGGTTCACCGTGTTGTCTGGATTTGCATAGACAAGGCGTGGTTTGTGGGCATTTGCTTCAGCTTCAGTGAAATCACCGAATGTAGCAATAATTACGATATCACCAACATCAGCCTGATGCGCAGCACCACCATTCACTGAAATGATGCCTGAATTGTCTTCGCCACGAATTGCATAAGTTGCAAAACGTTTACCATTGGTCACGTTCCACACATGAATTTCTTCGTATTCACGAATGCCAGCCAAATCCATCAAAACGCCATCAATTGCACATGAACCTTCATAGTGTAGTTCTGCATGTGTAACGTGAGCACGGTGAATTTTGCATTTTAATAAACGAGATAGCATGGCTAGCGTCCCCTGAGTTGACCTAAGAGTTTGATCATTTGGTTAAATCAATCTTGCTTGCTGTATGGTGAACAATCGAGCAAACGCATTTTGCTCTGAAATGCGTAAGATGGCAAGAAAGATTATTCAACAATTTATAGAATGATCAGTTTGGTTTATAGGCATTGATTTGGTTCATGGCCTGTTGTACTTCACCATTGACCAGCATCTTGATGCGATTCATGGCATGTGCAATCGCGTCATCCATTAAAGTCTGCTCACTGCTCGGTGCCTTACTCAGTACATGACTGGACACGCGTTCCTTAGAACCTGGGTGACCAATACCGATACGTAAGCGATGGAAGTTCGGACCGATGTGCGGCACGATATCGCGCAAACCATTGTGACCACCATGACCACCGCCAGTTTTCAGGCGAATGATTCCTGGATTCATATCCAGCTCATCATGTGCGATCAGGATTGACTCAGGAGCGATATTATAGAATTTGGCAAAGGGAACAACACTTTTACCGACAAGATTCATGAATGTTGTTGGAAGAAGTAGACGAACGTCTTGGCCTTCGATATTACCACGACCGCTAAATCCATTGAATTTTGGGTCTTTTTTGAGGGAAATGCCATATTGTTTGGCAAGGCGTTCTACGAACCAGAAGCCTGCATTATGGCGGGTCTGGGCATACTCAGAACCTGGGTTGCCCAAACCTACAATCAGTGAAATATTTGACACTAATTTACACCATCAACACTTATGCGCGTTTGAAGTCAGCGTGCATAGGTGTGTTTTTAGCTGGGTGACGTTGAAGCGCTTGGATTTTAACGCTTTCAGTTTTGCCGTCGATGTTGATTTCAACAACTTCTTCGAAGAAAGCATTGCTTTCTAAAGCTTTAACAAGCTCACGAAGTTCAAGAGTAACAGCTACAGGAGCAGCTTCGCCACCGTAGATGATCGCTGGAACTTTAGCAGCATGACGAAGGCGGCGGCTCGAACCTTTCCCTTGTTGTGCTACTTCACGTGCTTCTGCGTTTAATACGAAGTTTGCCATGATAGACATCCTATTTAAGTTTTAAATGAACCGGACCTGCGACCGATCCGGTGATAGAAAGCCCCGCCAAATGGCAGGGCTTTGGAAATTCAGCGCTATATTATAGATAAGAATCGAACATTGCGCTAATAGATTCTTCGTTGTTAATACGACGAATTGTTTCAGCAACCATGCTTGCTACTGAAACCTGGCGAATCTTACCAAGAGCTAAAGCTTCTTCTGAAAGCGGAATGGTATCAGTTACAACCAATTCGTCGATTACAGAATTTTTAAGATTTTCAATCGCTTTACCAGACAGTACCGGGTGAGTTGCATAAGCCACCACTTTACGAGCACCAAAAGTTTTCAATGCATCAGCTGCTTTGCAAAGCGTACCCGCTGTATCCACCATGTCATCAACAATGACACAGTCACGATCTTTTACATCACCAATCAAATGCATCACTTGTGATTCATTCGCTTTTTGACGACGTTTATCGATGATTGCCAGGTCGATATCACCCATCTGTTTCGCAACAGCACGAGCACGTACTACACCCCCCACGTCAGGAGAAACAACCATCAGGTTATGATGCTGTTGTTGACGTAAGTCAGCAAGCAATGCTGGAGTACCGTAGATGTTGTCTACAGGGATATCGAAGAAGCCTTGGATTTGGTCAGCATGAAGGTCGATCATCACTACACGGTCAATACCCACAGTCGTCAGCATATCTGCAACAACTTTTGCGGTAATTGGTACACGGCTAGAACGAGGACGACGGTCTTGACGGGCATAACCGAAGTAAGGAATAACGGCGGTAATACGACCAGCACTTGCACGACGCAGCGCGTCAGCCATCACGAGGACTTCCATTAGGTTGTCGTTCGTTGGGGCACAAGTAGGTTGTACGATAAATACGTCTTTACCACGTACATTCTCAGTGATTTCTACAGCAATTTCACCATCAGAAAAGGTAGAAACAGATGCAGCACCTAGAGGAATATGTAAGTGACTTACGACTTTTTGAGCGAATTGTGGATGCGCGGTTCCACTAAAAACGACAAGATTGGGCATGAAGCACCCTTGGCGGTTGGTATGTATGGAAGTAGATGGCAGGGGTAGCTGGATTCGAACCAACGAATGCCGGGATCAAAACCCGGTGCCTTACCACTTGGCGATACCCCTAATGCGGCAGAACTTTAATATTTTTGCGCTATTGTGTCAAGGTAAATTAACACTCTTACTGCAAAACCATGTCCTGTCTTTTTTGAGAAAATGGCAGGGGCGGCTGGATTCGAACCAACGGATGGCGAGATCAAAACCCGCTGCCTTACCACTTGGCGACGCCCCTAATTTGATGACTGTAAGATGGCAGGGGCGGCTGGATTCGAACCAACGGATGGCGAGATCAAAACCCGCTGCCTTACCACTTGGCGACGCCCCTACTACAGTACATCTACAGGTGAAAAATGGCAGGGGTAGCTGGATTCGAACCAACGGATGGCGAGATCAAAACCCGCTGCCTTACCACTTGGCGATACCCCTAACAAACCTTAAAATGACGTAATGGTGATTCTTGTAAACTATTCACCAGGTAAGCTTTACATGGTGCATTTTCAAGAATGTTGGTTACATTCATCTTTTCAGTTACTTCGATAAACACGCAGGCACCTGTACCTGTAAGCTTTGCAACACCGAACTGGTCGAGATACTGCATTGCTTCATCGACTTCAGGATATAAGCTTCTTGCCAGTGGCTCAAAGTTATTTCCGAAATCAGATGGCGTTATCTGATAGGCGCAAAATTTAGAGCTCTTCGTGTCTCTTGTCAACGTTTTTTGTGAAAAAAGCAGTTGAGTGCTGATAAAACAGTCAGGTTTGAGCACAATGAACTGTTTTTGATCTAAGTCAATGAATGTTAAGTGTTCACCGATGCCTTCTGCCCATGCATTTCGGCCATAAACAAAAATCGGCACGTCGGCACCAAGCTTGACACCCAGTTCAGCTAACTGCTCAATTGTTAGCCCACAATCCCAAAGCTGGTTCACGACAATTAAAGTGGTGGCAGCATTCGATGAACCACCACCCAGTCCAGCACCCATCGGAATATTTTTTTCCAGACGGATTTTTAGACCCGAATAAGCTTTTGCATAAGGTTTAAGCACCTGAATCGCACGATAGATCAGGTTTTGTTCCAGATCGACAGATGCCAGCCCTTCAATCTGAATCTGTTTATCTGCAGTTTGCTCAAACTCCAGCCAGTCGCACAAATCAATCAGCTGAAAAATACTTTGCAGCTCATGATAACCATCTGGTCGGCAACCCGTAATGTGGAGAAACAAATTCAGTTTAGAAGGCGAGGGAACACGAATCATGGTTAAGTTTCAATCAAATGCATTAACGATTTTGAATCACCATTGTAATACGGTTTTCACCGCCATTCCCAAGTGTCTGTTTTAAAATCAGGCGGTTTGGCAGACGTGCCTGTGCTGCATAACTGAGATCCACGGTCCAGCCATCTTCAATAATTTGGCTGATGCGTTGAGTATCATCTTTTTGCAATTGGGCATTGCTGGTCGCAGGACGAGCCTGTACCCAATCGACCAGATGGGTAATCGGTGCCTGCCAGCCAGTTGCACGTTGCAGTAGCTCTTCTGGTGTAGCAGCTTTAATCAGACCTGTTTTGGCGCTATTCAACGAAACTTGACCAGGTTGGCCAGTGATCTGGGTTTTGCCTACGCCCAGAATACCCGTCAGTTCAATATCAAATTGTTCCTGCTGCTGTGCCCAGGTGAAGAAGGCACTGCCACTTTGTTGTGGGGTACGCACACCAATCTTGCCTTGGAGCTGGAATTCATTTTCAGCAGTTGGAATTGATGCAGTAGCAGGTTGTTTAGGTTGCGCAATCTGCTGACAACCGGTCAGAATCAAAGTGCCTGATGCAAGGAAGCAACAGGCCAGCTGGCTAAGCTTAGGCATAATAGAATTAACTCGTTTTTATCGGTGGTGATAACAATAACGAATGAAGCTGCTTTAATTCAGGATCATCCGGATAATTTTGTTGTAATTGTTTAAAGACTTGTTGGAATTGTTCAATATCACCGTTCATGTACAGTGAGCGAGCCAGTCGTACGCCAATTTTTGCGCTCGGATTCAGGTTGTAGGCTTTTTCCCAAGCTAGAGCAGCATTAGCAAAGTCATTCTGCTGATAGCAGATAAAGCCGAAGGTGTCTAAAATTGAGGCTTGTTCAGGAGCATATTCCAGGGCCTGCTCGACATAACGACGGGCTTCTTCCAGACGACGGTTCTGCATTGCCAGTGTATAGGCATAGGCATTCAAATAAGCTGGATTATTCGGTTCAATGTCCAGTAAGCGTTTCAGCAACTGATCGAGCAGAAGACAATCCTGATGTGGATCTAACAATAGTACTTGAGCATAGACCAGTTCTGGATCATCTGGCAGGTTGTTACTGGCTTCCTCCAGTAGACGCAGGGCAGCTTTCTTGTTGTCCATCTTCTTTAAGATGTCCGCCTGAGCCAGATACAGGAAACTGGCATGTTGTGGATAATTAACCCGTTCCTGGGTCAGGAAACGCAGGGCATCTGTCAGTTTTTCCTGCTTGCTGAAGATAGAGATCATGTTACGCCTGGAAACGGTATACAGGCTGCCATCCACCAGACGGTAATAGGCCTTGGCAGTTTCATAATGCTGCTTACGCTCGGCATTGATCGCCAAATAATAATAAGCTTCATTCTGATACTGATCTGAGTAGCGCAGTTCGACCAGATATTTTTCTGCTTTGTCGTACTCTTCAAGGTCAATACTGGTCAGGCCTGCAATAAATAAGGCCTCTTCATGCGTAGGCCATTTTTTTAGAATAGTTTCCAGTTTTTGCAGGGCTAATCTAGTTTCATTGAGCTTGATCAGGTATTTGACTTCAGCCAGGCGCACTTCGATATTGTTGCGGTTTTTGTTGCTGGCTTTTTCATACCATTTTAAGGTCTGTTCCTGGTCATCTAAGGCCTGTAACAGATTGGCCTTCAGCAGAATATAGCCCGTAGATCTGGGACGCTTCTTTAGAGCACGATTAATGGTCAGCAGTGCCTGTTCAAACTGACCATTCTGGGCTTCCAGTCCTGCGACCAGGACAAGAATAGAGGGGTTATTTTTGGCTTTGCTGGAACTGAGTGCCTGTATCAGATAATTTCGATCTTCAGTATCTGTTGGGACGATTCCTGCAAGAATTTCTTCCAGATCGGCACTGTCATCAATCTGTAGAATTTTATCTAAGGTTTCTGCTGCCAGTTCATATTCGTGGGCTTTTAAGGCGATATGCGCCAGATAGAACATTGCTGGGACATCTTGTGGTTCCTGAACTACCCAATGTGTCGAAATATCAAGGGCTGCACGCAGATCATCATGTTCCAAAGCAACATTCAAGGCACGCTGTTTTACTGTGGTGGAATTGCTCTTGATGGCCAGTACAGTATAGTTATGTAGTGCAGTTGGAATGTCATTGGAAGCTAAAGCAAACTCGGCGATCATACTCTGTTTTATTGCTTCATAATTTGGGTTGGCATGGTAAACTGTTCCTGCTGCCTGAAGCTGGGCAGTGGAAGCCATGCTACCCACAAGTAAGAATGTGGTAGAATATTGCTTAATTGTATGGCCGTGACCACGGCTGTTGATATATCGCAATTTTTTCTTGATCCAAGTAATGCTTTTTATGACACCGATGTTGCACAATAGCATAAATTTAGTGAAATGATGACCTGATATGTCTTTCTTTGCATTGGGTGTCAACCATCAAACTGCCTCTGTAGAACTTCGTGAACAAGTCGCTTTTAATCCTGAAAAATTAAGTGTCTTGCTTGCTGAACAAAGCCAGCACCCTGAGCTGAATGACATGGTGGTGGTGTCTACATGTAATCGAACTGAAATCTACGCGATGTCTGACAATGTCGACATGGTGCTGAACTGGCTCGCCCAAAAAAATGGGGTCGATGTCAAGCAGCTGCAAAACCATGTGTATCGCTATGAAAATGCTCAGGCAGTTACACATCTGATGCGTGTCGCCAGTGGTCTGGATTCACTGATGTTAGGTGAACCGCAGATTCTGGGACAAGTAAAAACCGCTTTATCCTTGGCTAAAGAAGCTCATACCGTTTCGCCAAACCTCAACCGTATATTTGAATATGCCTTCTATGCAGCCAAACGTGTGCGTTCGGAAACTGCAGTGGGGAGTCATGCCGTATCGATGGGGTATGCGGTGGCACAGCTGGCGATCCAGGTTTTTTCCAAGCCAGAAAAACTGACCGTCATGATTGTTGCCGCAGGTGAAATGAATAGCCTGGTGGCCAAGCATCTGGCGGAAATGGGTGTCGGTAAGGTCATTATCTGCAACCGTACCCGCGCACGTGCTGAAAGTCTGGCACAGGAAATCGCGCATCGTGTCGATGTTGAAATTATTGAATTTGATCAGCTGGCAGCGAACCTGCATCGTGCTGATGTCATTTCCAGTTGTACCGGTAGTCTGCATCAGGTGATCCATTTTGCTGATGTCAAAGCGGCATTAAAGAAACGCCGTTACCAGCAAATGCTACTGGTTGATCTGGCTGTACCGCGGGATATCGATGCCAAGGTTGAAAAGCTGGATGGAGTCTATCTCTATGGTGTCGATGACCTGCAAAGCGTGATTGAGGAAAACCTGGCACAGCGTCGTCAGGCGGCGGTTGAAGCGGAAGTAATGGTCAATCAGCTGGCAACTGAACTGGTTACCCAACAGAAAGTAAATCTGGCAGGTGACACTATTCATGCCTATCGTGACTATGGTGAACAGTTACGTGAAGAAGAACTGGCCCATGCCATGCAACGTATTGCCAAAGGTGATCTGGCTGTAGAGGTACTGGTAGATTTATCACATCGTCTGACTCAAAAGCTGCTGCATCCCACTTCGATCGTACTGCGTGAAGCCGCCAAGGCTGAAGACCCGAGCTGTTTTGAGATGGTACAGCATACCTTGCATGAGGTCATGCTAAAACGCCGTAAACCAAAGCACTAGATGTTTTCGATCCAATAAAAAATGGAGATCTACAGATCTCCATTACTCAACTTAAAATAAGAAAATTATTCTTCAAGCAGTGTCATCGTACGCTTCCGGTCAATCTCAAAAATCTGCAACTTCAGATTCTTCATTTCTTCAATACTGCTAAATTTCTTCGACTTAATCTTGTTTTTTAAACATTGATATTGCAGCTTGGTCGAGAAATCAGCTGCCAGCTTGTCTGCCTGTTCAGGAGAAGAGGTATAGTCGCTGACATTGGCATGTTGCAGGATGTGCTGTAATTCATGGTGATGTGCGGCACAGGCACCGAGTACATAATAAGTCGACAATTCTGGATCATCTGGTAGATCATCAAAAATCACATTCAGAATATTCAAGATCTTATAGAGCAATTGGTCCGGTGAAACCAAGGCACGCAATGGTTCAAAATGAATGTACAAATAGGGATGATTCAGCAAGATTGCAATTACATATTCTTCAGCATCAATCTTAGTACTAAAGCTTAAGCTTGCGTCATTATTAACCTTGGGTTGCCATTTGCGGTTAAAGCCCAGTTTTTCCCGGAAAAACTGTTGCAACAGATAGCGATAAGAACCTTGCTTTGGTAATAGCTCGGTTAGCTGACGCAACTCTGCCATGACCTGGCTTTTACCCTCAGGTGTGGTCACATCATGGTTTTGGGCCAGATGAGCAAATACAAAATCGGATAACAGCGGAGCCTGATCTAATAGACGGCGAAAGTTTTCAATGCCTTCTCGACGGATCAATGAATCTGGATCATGGTCATTTGGCAGTACAAAGAACTTCAGCTCACGACCATCATTGAGTAACGGCAGGGCAATCTCAAGTGTACGTCGTGCCGCTTTCTGACCGGCAGCATCACCGTCAAAGGCAATAGTAATACGATGATTCTGCTTGAACAGGATATTCAGATGTTCGGTATTACTGGCAGTCCCCAGTGTCGCCACAGCACCATGAATGCCATATTGTTGCAAGGCAATGACATCCATGTAGCCTTCGACCATCAGCCACTCTTGGGCTTTCTGCTTACGGCCCTCATACAGGCCATACAGCAACTGGTTCTTATGGAAAACTTCCGAATCCGGCGAGTTGATATATTTAGGCTTGATTTCATCATTGAGCGCACGGCCACCAAAGCCGACCACGCGACCTTTCGCATCTCGAATCGGGAAAATCACCCGGTCACGAAGCAGGTCGAAATCACGACCATTGTCGCTGGTACGAATCAAACCTAAGAGCTTGAGACCTTCAATATCCTGCGGGAAAGCTTTTTCCAGGTGCTGCCAGTCTTCCGGTGCATAACCGAGTCGCCAGTAAGCAATCGTTTCTGCGGTTAGACCACGCTGTTTAAAATATTGCTGGGCACTTGGACTGTTGGGTAATTGGCGCTCATAAAACTGCGCGATATTTTCCAGCAGGTCGTATAAGTTGCCATCCGCTTGTGCTTCTGCTGCAGGCATCTGCTCAAAAGCGGCAAAAGGATCATCCGTATAAAATTCGGCTTCAGGTACCTGAATTTCAGCAAATGGATCAAAATAAGCAGGTTGTTCGGATACTGGATTTGTAGATGTATCTGCAGTTTTTGCTGGTGGCGTAGCAACCGGTTTTGGTTTGGCTTCACGCTTATATTTAAGCTTGCTGGATTCCTGATTATCTTTAGGTAATTCAATGCCGGTCTGACTGGACAGGTCTTTCATCACTTCAATGAAATTACGGTTGCCAATGTCCATTAAAAAACGGATGGCATTCCCATTGGCCTGACAGCCGAAACAGTGAAAATACTGCTTGTCACGGTAAACGTGGAAAGAAGGCGATTTTTCCTGATGGAAAGGGCAACAGCCCGAATAGGTACGGCCAGTTTTTTTTAATTTCACGAATTGACCAATCACATCGACAATGTCGGTGCGATCGAGAATCTGATCAATCGTATGTTGAGGAATGGCCATAGTCTGCTGAGCTTCTCGTGCTGCGTTTATAAGGTGTAAATCATTGAAAAATTAAGAGTAGGAATTAAGCCGGCTCTATATAAATTCCTTTGTATACCTTTTGCACGATTTGTTCAAGCGCTGCTCAGAAATGGCAAAAGGGCAAGTATGATACCTTGCCCTTTGCAAAATTGCACCTGTAACAGTCGGCTTATTCAGCAGTCGGCTCAGGCTGTTCAGTTTCAGTGTTTTTAGGGCGATCTAACAAACCAAATGACATGCGATTGGTCAGGCTGCGTTCCTGTTTTGGTTCCGGAATATTGTCAGAACCTGAGTAGGTACGCGCTTCTTTACCGAAGATCCCTAAGGTTGCACGGTTAAAGAAACTGCCTTCACTGCGTGCTGAACTTAAGTCCACTGTACCATCGGCATTCACCAGATTTGGATAGTTCAGTTTCAGCACTTCGATATATTGCTGTGAAGTGGCTTTATCACCGAGCTTGTCATAGCCGTAGGCAATGGTCGCCAGAGCTTCTGGAGTTTGTGGCACTTGTGGGTAGTGTTCAATCACCCATTGCGCACGTTCAACAGCCGCAAGGTAAGCTTTACGCTTGATATTAAAACGCGCCGCATTCATTTCGTGCTCAGCCAGTTCCTGACCAATAAACTTCATACGTTGAGCAGCATCAACTGCATATTCGCTTGAAGGATAGCGACGAATGAAATCGACGAAGTTCTGATAAGCCACTTTCAGATAGCTGACATCGCGGTGTGACTGTTTCAGTTTGGTATAGCGCAGCAGACCGTTATAGTTCTGCTCCATGTTGGCTACACCACGCACATAGTAGGCATAGTCCACATTTGGATGTTGTGGATTCAGGCGGATGAAGCGTTCAGCCAATGCTACTGCACCTTCAAAATCCTTTTGCTGGAATTTGACATAGATCAGATCCAGTTGCGCCTGAGCTGCATACTGACTGGTAGGGAAATAGGTTTCCAGACCTTCAAGCTGACGTGCAGCATCACTATATTGCTGACGATCAAGCGCTTTTTGTGCTTTTTGAATATAAACCTGTTCGCTGGCTTCAGGGCCTTTATCCACGACGTCTTTTTTTGTTGGATTACTGCTACAGCCTACCATTGCCGATGCAACGCCTAACGTAATTGCAAGCATTGTCATTTTATAATGTGGTAGCGACATAAAAATTCCTCTGTTAATACGGGCAATGAGCTACAATTGCACTATTAAACCACTTTTGTCTGAATGAGCAAATGAGTCAAGCACAATCTTCCAATTCTAATTTCCCTGAAACTGATTTTAATTTACTTGAAGATTCTGAGGATGCAGATAACCATACTTCAGACACAACTGCAACACGTTTAGCGTTGCAATTTCAAGTGGATGAAACCTATCTGGGCCAGCGTATCGATCAGGTTGCCGCGCTCGTATGGAGCGATTTTTCCCGCGAAAAGCTGAAACAGTGGATCAAAGACGGTAATTTATTGGTCAATGGCCAGCCTGTAAAGCCTAAATATAAATGTGATGGCTTTGAAACGCTTACATTAAATGTTGAACTTGAAGCACAGACCCGCAGCCTTCCTGAAGATATTCCACTGGATATCATCTATGAAGATGATGACATTATTGTGGTCAACAAACCAGTTGGCATGGTCGTACATCCGGGTGCAGGCAATAGTTCTGGTACTTTGGTGAATGCCTTATTGCATCATTATCCAAAATCAGCAGAACTGGCGCGTGCCGGTCTGGTGCACCGTATCGATAAAGATACCTCGGGTTTACTGGTCGTTGCGAAAAACCTTGAAGCGCAATTCTCTTTAAGCCGTCAGCTTGAGAAAAAATCGGTGTACCGCGTTTATGATCTGGTTGTGTATGGCAACATCATTGCCGGCGGTACCATTGATGAGCCAATCAAACGTCATCCGGTAGATCGTGTCAAAATGACCGTACTTCCAGGTGGCAAAGATGCAGTCACGCATTACAATGTGAAAGAACGCTTCCAGCACTTTACCCGTGTTCAAGCGCGTCTGGAAACTGGTCGTACTCACCAGATCCGTGTGCACTTTAGCTATATCGGTTATGGTCTGGTGGGTGATCAGGTGTATATGCCGCGTGTCCGTATGCCAGCCGGTGCTTCACAGTTGCTTGAAGATACCTTGCGTGGCTTTAAACGTCAGGCACTGCATGCTGCGACTTTAGGTCTGAAACATCCACGGACCAAAGAAGAAATGACCTTTAATGCGCCGTGGCCAGAAGATTTCACCAATCTGGTTGAAGTACTGCGCAGCGAAAACAAGGCTTATTAATTTCTTCATTTCCAGCATTGGTCATTAAAAGGAAAGAGACATGCAATTTGTACAAGGTTTGCCTCAAGGCGTTTATGTAGGGCAGACCCGTGTTCATCATGAACAGGTACAGCCATCGGAGCAGCCAGAATTGGCGGGCTTTAATCTGGCATTGCATGTCAATGACAATCCGGCGCGTGTGCAAAAACATCGCATCCAGTTGCTAAAAGACTTCCAGCCTTTTGGCGTGGATAAAATCACCTGGATGACCCAAACCCATAGCACGATTTGTCATACCATCAATGAGAAGATGCCATTTGAGGCGCTGATCGGTGATGGTCTGGTGACGCAGCGCAAAGCGCACGCCTTGATGATGATGACCGCAGACTGTTTACCTGTGGTACTGGGAAATGCAGATGGCACAGAAGTTGCCAATTTACATGCAGGCTGGCGCGGGCTGGCAGGTGGGATTGTGGAAAATACAGTTACTGCCATGCAAACTCCGCCGACCTGGGCCTGGCTCGGGGCGGCCATTAGTCAGCCATGTTTTGAAATTGGCGCTGAAGTAAAAGCTGCTTTTTGTAGTAAATATCCTGAACTGGACAGTGCATTTCAGGCCGGTGAACAGGCAGGTAAATATTATGCCGACCTGTATGCGATTGCGCGTTATATCTTGCAGCAACACGGCATAAATACCGTATTGGGCGGGGATCAGTGTTCTTATCGCCAGCCAGAGGAATATTTTTCTTATCGCCGTGAAGCCAAAACCGGACGCATGGCAACATTCGTGTTTATGGCATGAAAATGTTAAACTTGATTGAAATTCTTGGTTTTTGATTGTTATGTCCCTATCTTCCCAATCTGTTGCGATTGTTTATCACAGTCCTTATGGACACACGGCTAAAGTGGCAAACTTCATTGCCAAAGGCGCACAAAAAACTGGTGTCCAAGTGCATATGATGAATGTGGAACAGGTGGATTGGGAGGTGCTAGACGCTGCCGATGCAATTGTATTTGGCTGTCCGACCTATATGGGTAGTCTGACTTCTGCCATGAAGTTATTTATGGAGCAGTCGTCCAAGCGCTGGCTGGCACGTAGCTGGCAAGGCAAGCTGGCAGCAGCTTTTACCAATGGTGGTGGCTTAAGTGGGGACAAGCTGGCTGTCTTGCAGCAGATTAATCTGTTTGCGATGCAACATGGCATGTTGTGGTCAGGTCTACCGTTAATGCCGACAGGTCGATCCACTACCGATTTGAATCGCATGTCGAGCTTTCTGGGCCTCATGACCCAATCTGACAATGCACCTGTTGAAGTAACCCCACCTGAAGGGGATTTAAAAACTGCGCTGTGGTTCGGTGAATATATTGCCTTGACGCTGGCCCGTATGAATCTGAAGGCTTAGTTGGATTCATAAAAAAACCTCCATTTTATCTAATTAAGATGACTGTGCAAAAAACCTCATGAAAATCATATAAAAGGCATCAAATGTATCAAAAGTTTACATAAACTCAGCAAAACTTGAATAAAGAGTGAGCAGATTGTGAATTAAGATGCAGGCATAACGAAGAGTAAAAACGTTAAAAATAATTTTTTTGAGGAGACATAGATGAAAACTTTTGCTAAATATTTTGCGCTGTCTGTACTTACGGCAGCAACTACTTCCGTCATGGCAGCTGATGAAGTCATTGTAACCGATGAAGGCGTTGCGGAATTCTCTTTCTTTAAACCTGCTGCCGTTCGTGCTGAAGTCGGTACTACCGGTTATGGTGGTGCAATTTCCTGGAGTGCTAACCCATATGTAGGTGTAACTTTAGGTTATAACGGCGGTGATATTTCCTGGTCAGACGATGTTGAAGTAGACGATGTGAACTATGATGTAGACATGGACAATAATTTGACTTATTTAAATGCAGAAATTCGTCCTTGGGCTAACTGGTTCTATATGGCATTTGGGGTAGGGTATCTTGATCAACAATATGGTTTATTAGCACGTAATGATGGCGGTACTATTGAAGTAAATGGTGAAGATACAGGTCTAGAGCGATTAGGTTATGATCTAGATTACAGTAATAAAATTGCCCCTTATGTAGGTATCGGTTTCTCTCCAGCAATTACTAATCGTTGGGGCTTGTTTGGAGAATTAGGAGCGTATTATGCCGGTAATCCAACCGTTACCAATGTAAATTATTATGGTGGAACTCCAACTGATGTTGCTCTAGTAGAAGAGCACATTAATGAAGTACGTAATGATGATAAATACGAATGGCTTCCAGTAGCTAAACTGGGTGTAAGCTTCCGTTTCTAATGACTAGATTCAAGAAAAACGAGCTTCGGCTCGTTTTTTTATATCTATCAATTATTAAATTAATTTATGTATTTAATCTTACTTCAATAAATCAAGCTAAAAGTCCAGAAGGTTCTTAATTTTTAAATATTCTTCTGAAGCTCAATTATACCTGTATTTCAAACATACTTAGTTGAAACAAGCATAAAAATGAGGCTAAAAAGCCTCATTTCATCTATTTAAATTTTTAAATTAGTCATCCGGATAAGCTACTTTTTTTAGTGCTCGAATGTCTGCATCTGGAGAGCAAAGCGAGATAAATTCGTAGCCATAACCACGTAATAAATGGCCTTTACGTACAGCAATCCATGTTGTATTTACACCAAAAATATCAGTTTTAATCTGTTTTAAGCGATAATCACGTTCTGGGTCGTATGCCACATCATTGACAATACCGACACCCATATTCAGCTCTACATAAGTTTTGATTACGTCGGCATCTAGGGCGGACATTACGATATCCACATCAAAACCTGCTTCTTCAAAAGCGGTATCGATTTTAGAACGGCCTGTAAAACCACCGTGATAAGTGATGATCGGATAATTCGCCAGATCTTCAATACGTATATTATCTTTCTTGGTTAATGGGTGGTTTTGAGGCGTGATAATGCTGTGTTGCCAGTTATAGTACGGCACACTGGCCAGGTTATCTTCAGTCGTTAAGGCTTCAGTCGCAATCCCGATGTCTGCTTCACCTTGTAGCAGCATTTCGGTAATTTCAACCGGACTGGCCTGTTGCAGAATCAGATGAACTTTTGGAAATTCTTTTTTGAATTGATTTACGATCGGCGGTAATACATAACGTGCCTGGGTATGCGTTGTCGCAATGGTCAATGTCCCTTCATCAACCTTGTTAAAGTCATCTGCCAGACGTTTGATATTGTCAGCATCGACCAGCATGCGTTCCACAATTCCGAGCAGTGCCTGACCTGGTTCAGTCAGACCGAGTAGACGCTTACCTTTACGGATGAACAACTGTACACCAAGTTCATCTTCCAGGTCTTTAATATGCTTACTCACACCCGATTGTGAGGTATACAGTGCTGCAGAAGCTTCAGTTAAATTAAAGTTTTGACGAACAGTTTCTCGAATAATTCTTAATTGTTGGAAATTCATTTTCTATATACCCTATAAGCGGATGGGGCTGAAATGGCCCCATCTGAATGTGTCTTAAGCAACCTGATTCGCAAATAAATGCAGGTTAAGTGGACTTAACCATACAGTCTGATTTGGTCGGAATTGATGCGCTCGCGCTTCTTCCGGTGTTAGTGAAATTTCAATCAGGTTACCCTGACGGTCATTCAGTTCTGCAACGACTTTACCGGCAATCCATAATTCACGAATAAAGGTCGCCTGAATTGCATTGTCCTGTGGCTGAGCGGAGATACGCAGTTCATCAGGGCGGGCGAATACAATGACATCACCTTGTGGATGTTGTTGTGCCGCAGCAAACTGGATGCGATCTTCACCCAACTGAATGATGCCGCCATTATTTTGACCTTCGAAACGGTTGGCTTGACCCAAGAAGTCGAACACGAATGGCGTTTTCGGGGTTTCATATACTTCACGTGGTGAACCAATCTGTTCGACATTACCTTTGTTCATCACCACGATTTGATCTGCAACTTCCAGTGCTTCTTCCTGGTCGTGCGTCACGAAGATAGAAGTGATATGCAGCTCATCATGCAGGGTACGTAACCAGCGACGCAGTTCTTTACGCACTTTCGCATCTAGCGCACCAAAAGGTTCATCTAGTAATAGTACGCGTGGTTCAACCGCTAGGGCACGCGCAAGCGCAATACGCTGACGCTGACCACCAGATAATTGAGCAGGGTAGCGATCTGCCAGAAAGCCCAGTTGAACCAGATCCAGTAAACGGGTAACACGTTTCTTGATTTCAGTCTCTGATGGACGGGTTGAACGTGGGCGAACACGTAAACCAAATGCCACGTTGTCATACACTGTCATATGACGGAACAACGCATAGTGCTGGAAGACAAAACCGACTTCACGTTCACGCACATGGACGTTGGTTGCATCCTGACCTTCCAGAATGACCTGACCACCATCTGCAGATTCAAGACCAGCGATAATACGCAGCAGGGTGGTTTTACCACAGCCTGAAGGACCCAAAAGAGCTACTAACTGGCCATCCGGGAAATCCAAAGAAATATTATTCAGTGCATGGAATGCACCAAAGTGTTTTTCAATATTTTTAACTTGAATACTCATGTAGGCATTCCTTAAGAAACTGTTAAATCGTCATTACGTTTGTTTTGTTTTTCCTGACGCATTTCTACCCAGGTTTTAAGCACCAGGGTTACAATTGCGAGGAGAGCCAGGAGCGAAGACACAGCAAACGCAGCACTAAAGGTATATTCGTTATAGAGAATTTCGACATGTAGCGGCAAAGTATTGGTTTCACCGCGGATATGACCGGATACTACCGATACCGCGCCGAACTCACCCATGGCACGTGCATTACACAGAATTACGCCATAGATTAGACCCCATTTAATATTTGGCAGGGTCACTTTCCAGAAGGTTTTCCAGCCTGATGCACCGAGTACAATAGCAGCTTCTTCCTCTTCGGTGCCTTGAGCTTCCATTAAAGGAATCAATTCACGCGCTACGAAAGGTACCGTAATAAAGATGGTGGCCAAAACAATTGCGGGTACGGCATACAGGATCTTAATGTCATTATCCATTAACCAGCTGCCCATCCAGCCTTGGGTACCGAAAATCAGCACTAGCATCATACCGGCGATGACCGGTGATACCGAGAAGGGTATATCGATAATCGTGGTCAGAATGGACTTGCCCGGGAAGTTAAACTTCGCCACTGACCAGGCAGCAGCCACACCAAATACCACGTTTAACGGTACTGCAATTGCAGCAGTTAATAGTGTTAGTTTTACCGCAGATAATGTGTCTGGATGAACCAGTGCCTGAGTATATACCCCCACGCCTTGCTTGAATGCTTCAACAAAGACCAATACCAGCGGCAGAATCAGGCAGCTTAAAAAGAAGATTAGCGCAATTGTGAGCAGGGTATAACGTACCCATTTTGGCTCGCGAGTTGCATCACGGGATTGCAGCTTTTCAGCAAGTGCATTGCTGTTGGTATTTAAACTCATCGTGCAGTTCTCCCTGTGCGACGGCTAGCCCAAGCTTGTAACAAGTTAATCAGGAACAGCATCACAAATGAAATCAATAGCATCACGACAGCAATCGTGGTTGCACCCGCATAGTCATATTCTTCCAGACGCGAGATAATCATGAGTGGAGCAATTTCCGTTTTAAACGGCTGGTTACCGGCAATAAAGATGACCGAACCGTATTCACCCACGCCACGTGCAAATGCCAGGGCAAAGCCTGTAATCAATGCGGGTAGCAGAATCGGGAAAATAATTTTGGTCACGATTTGGAAGCGGTTTGCCCCGAGCGCAGAAGCAGCTTCCTCAAGTTCAGTTTCCAGATCAGACAGCACCGGCTGAACCGTACGCACCACAAAAGGAATGCCAATAAAGATCAGCGCCAGCGTAATACCTATTGGGGTATAAGCCACTTGAATACCTATTGGTTCCAGATACTGACCGATCCAGCCTGTAGGTGCATACAGTGAAGTTAATGCAATACCGGCTACGGCAGTTGGCAGGGCAAATGGTAAATCCACTAGAGCATCAATAATACGTTTACCTGGGAAGCTATAACGTACCAGACACCAAGCCAGTAACAGACCAAAAACAACATTGATCAGGGCTGCGATAATGGCGGCACTAAAACTCAGCTGAAGTGACTTGAGAATACGTTCAGAGCTCAGGATTTCCCATAAGCCATCCCAGCCGATGCCAAGCGATTTAATAAATACGGCAGACAGCGGAATAAGAACGATTAATGACAAATACGCTAGGGTAAAGCCTAGAGATAGACCAAATCCTGGCAGCACTCGGGATCGCTGCGACATGATTACTCCTCAAAAGAGAGAATGCTGATTGAATACAACCAGCGAATATTAAAAATGAAATTTGCGACAAGCATAATTTGCAACATCTAAAATGCAAATTTAAAAAAATACTTGCCTTCATCAGTATTACTGATATGTTGCATCGGCATCTCTGAATTTAGGTATTGTTTAATTTCAGGGAAGGGGCCAAAGCCCGAAGCAACATTGACATGACCGACGGCGCCCAGATTAACCGGCTGAATTTTCCAGGATCGGGCAAAAGCATGTGCATCTTCAAAACTCAGCCAAGGATCATTTTCACTGATCAGCATGATGGTCGGAACCTGAAGCTTGAGCTGATGGAAATAAGCGCTGTAATCTGTTTGGCTATCACGTACAAAGCCATTTTCACCAAAACGGGCCGGATTGGCCGGAGCCACCAGAACCAGCTTTTTAATTTTTCGACAAAGTTCTGGATGCTGGTCAAGTGCTGCAAGACTGGTCAGGCAGCCAAAGCTGTGCGCTACGATTTCAATATCATCTTCAATTTGCTGTACAGATTTGACAAACTGCGCTACCCAGCTACTCAGTGCCGGATGGTTCCAGTCTTGCTGTTGAACACGGGAGCATTGCATCAGACCACGTTGCAACCAGGATTGCCAGTGATCATGTTCACTGCCACCTACACCTGGAACAATGAGGGTATGTATCATGCGAATGCTCCTTATCTGTTCAATGCAAAACTTATTTTGCTGTATTGGCTTTCACGATTTGATCGAAAATGCCGCCATTTTCAAAGTGAGCCTTTTGCACTTTGTCCCAACCACCAAATTCCTGATCAATAGTCACCAGTTTTAGTGGCTTGAAGACCTGACTGTACTTTGCCAGTACTTTTTCATTGCGTGGGCGGTAGAAGTTACGTGCTGAAATTTCTTGACCTAGTGGTGAGTAGAGGAAGTTCAGGTAACCCTGTGCCAGGTATTTGTTGCCTTTTTTCGCTACTGTTTTTTCTACGATCGCAACTGGTGGCTCAGCCAGAATAGACAAAGAAGGTGTGATGATTTCAAACTTGCCGGGTTGTTCACGAAGTGCTAGATGCGCTTCATTTTCCCAAGCCAGTAATACGTCACCGATACCGCGTTCAGCAAATGTCGTTGTTGAACCACGTGCACCTGAATCTAGGACTTTGGTCTGCTTATAGATTTTGCGAACAAATTCTTGTGCTTTGGCATCATTACCGCCTGGGAGGTGTTTTGCATAAGCCCACGCTGCCAGATAATTCCAACGCGCCCCACCAGAGGTTTTTGGATTTGGTGTAATGATTGCGACATTAGGTTTAACCAGATCGCCCCAGTCTTTAATATTCTTTGGATTGCCTTTACGCACCAGGAATACGATGGTTGATGTATACGGTGTAGAGTTGTGAGGCAATTTTTTTTGCCAATCCGCAGGGAGTAATTTGGCTTTTTCTGCAATAACGTCGATATCAGCAGCCAGTGCTAATGTCACTACATCAGCTTCCAGACCATCAATTACGGCACGTGCCTGTTTACCAGAACCACCATGTGACTGTTTAAAGTTAATAGTTTGGCCCGTACGGCTTTTCCAGTATTTGCCAAATTCTTTGTTGACGTCTTCATAGAGTTCACGCGTCGGATCATAAGAGACATTCAGAAAATCCCGCGCTGCTGCACCAAAAGAAGTTGCTGAAACAACAGCAGCCAAAACCCCAATTTTTAATTTTGTTGTAATGCTCATGTGAACCTCAAACTCTTACACGTTTTGTAACATGAGTGAAGAATAAACTTATTCTTTATGCATAAAAAATAATTAAAAATGAATTTTATATGAAAATAAAAGATAAGTGGGTAAGTACGTATCTGAAACAAAAATAGCCTCATTAAATAAGGCCATTAACGCTGCATTTATAAGACTTTATTTTGCACTGTTTGCTTTTACGATCTGGTCAAAGATACCGCCATTGTCAAAGTGTTGCTTCTGAACCTTAGTCCAGCCTCCAAATTCTTTATCAATCGTAACCAGTTTTAGTGATTTAAATACATGACTGTATTGCTTTAACACGGCTGCATTACGAGGACGGTAGAAGTTCTTTGCTGCAACGGCTTGGCCAGCAGGTGAGTACAGATAGTTGAGGTAGGCTTTAGCCAGATTTTCATTACCATCTTTCTTGGCATTCTTTTCTACAATTGCCACAGGTGGTTCAGCCAGAATAGACAGAGAAGGCGTGATGATTTCAAACTTGCCGGGTTGTTCACGAAGTGCCAGATGTGCTTCATTTTCCCAAGCCAGCAATACATCACCAATGCCGCGTTCAGCAAATGTCGTTGTTGCACCACGTGCGCCAGAATCCAGTACTTTTGTCTGTTTATAAATCTGGCGAACAAATTCTTGTGCCTTGGCATCATTACCCCCTGGCTGGTGTTTTGCCCATGCCCAAGCTGCCAGGTAGTTCCAGCGCGCGCCACCAGAAGTCTTCGGGTTTGGCGTAATAATATCTACACCCGGTTTAACCAGGTCGCCCCAGTCCTTAATGCCTTTCGGATTGCCTTTTTTGACTAAGAAAACAATTGTTGAGGTATATGGTGTCGAGTTTTGCGGGAATTTCTTCTGCCAGTCTGTCGGTAACAGGCCACGTTTAGCAATTTCATCAATATCTGCTGCCAGAGCCAGTGTAACGACATCTGCATCCAGACCATCAATCACGGCACGTGCCTGTTTGCCTGAACCGCCATGTGATTGTTTAAAATTAATATCTTGGCCAGTAGATTTTTTCCAGTAAGCACTGAATTCTTTGTTAAAGTTGTCGTACAATTCGCGAGTTGGGTCATAGGATACATTTAAGAAATCCTTTGCAGACACACTAAATGCAGTCGCTGAAATCAGTGCTGCAAGTACCCCAATTTTTAATTTACGGACGTTCATATTTGCCTCAAGTGTTCTTGGTTTTTGTTGGATGGGGCAAGAATAGCTGGAGTTTTTTTACATAAAAAATAATTAAAAAAGAATTTTATGTGAGTAAAACAGATATGTGGATGCAGTATAGCTTTGTATGCTGTGACATCGACCTGAGAGGTGGGAAATCATGCTGTGTTTTAAAAATGCACAACAAGTCAATCAGATAGATTTGCTTGATCGCGCCTTTCATTATGGCGATGGCTGCTTTACTACAGCCCGGATTCGCAATAACCGTATTGAACTGCAGGAACGGCATTTATCACGCCTGCATATAAGCAGTCAGAAAATGCAGCTACAAGCGGACTTAAACCTGATTGATGCAACCTTAGAACAATTACGTGAATTAACTTCTAGCTTAAACGGCACCTTGAAAATTATTCTGAGTCGGGGCATTGGCCAGCGCGGCTATAGCTTGCCAGACCATCCAGCAGATGTTTGGCTGTATTACTATCCGCAAATGCTTCATGAGCATCACTTTGAGCAGATTGAAAGTGGTGTCTTAAATACTGCCCTTGGTCTGTGTATGCCGCAATTAGTTGGGTTAAAAACACTGAATCGTTTAGAGCAGGTCATGCTCAAACAGGAAGCAGATCAGCAGGGTTGGAGTGAAGCACTGGTTTGTGATGTGCAGGGTGAAATTGTTGAAGGGGTGAGCAGTAATTGTTTTTTAAGGATAAACAACACGTGGATTACTCCGGAACTTCGCTATAATGGCGTTACCGGGGTAATGCGTGCCGAGATTCTGGAACGTATGTTGCAGCAAGGCATTATTTGTGAACAGCGCAGTCTGGATTTGAATGAAATTTCTTCTATTCAGAGTCTATTCTTCTGCAATGCACTGAGCCCTATGAAAATTGTTACTCAATTTGAACAAAAAACACTGGATACAGAAGTCTGTATTGAGTTATTTCATCGTCTTCATTTACATCAGATCATTTAAAATATGTCCGCCAGCAAATCCACACGAAAAAAGAAAAATAAAGCGAAATCAGCTTTTCCACTTAAAGGTGTATTGGTCGTTGTCTTGGGTCTTGTATTGATCTTGGCCGTGATTCTCAAAAGCAGCCTGTTTAGAGATTATCCGGTTGAAGGTAAAAAACAGATGCTGGCGATCAGTGCTGGGGATACCTATTCTGGCTTTATTGACCGTCTGGCGAAAGAAGGTCATGTCAGCTTTCCGATCCTTTTGAAAGTTTATCAGCGCTTCATCATTCATGACACGATGAAAGCAGGTGTTTATGAAGTACGCGATGGCATGAGTATCCGTCAGGTGCTGGAAATGATTTCCAATTCGGAAAATGCCCAGATGAACCGTATTCTGGTAATTGAAGGTACCACTTTCAAACAGCTGATCGATACTTTAAAGAAAGATGATTTAGTCACGAAAGAAGTAGTAAATCTGCCAACTGATCAATTGTTGAAAGAGTTAAATATTCCGTTTGATCATCCTGAGGGTTTATTTGCACCGAATACCTATTTCTTTGCCAAAGGTGAAACCGATCGTAAGATTCTGACAGATTTGTATCGTCATCAGATGCAGTCTTTAGATGAGGCTTGGAAAAACCGTGCCAGTGATTTGCCTTATCAGAATAAATACGAAGCACTGATTATGGCCTCGATTATTGAAAAAGAAACCAGTCTGGATAGCGAACTGGAGCAGGTGTCTGGTGTATTTGTACGCCGTCTGAAAATGGGAATGCGCTTGCAAACTGACCCAACCGTGATTTATGGCATGGGAGATAAATATCAAGGCAATATTACCCGTCAGGATCTGCGCACACCGACAGCATATAACACCTATACCATTTCAGGCTTGCCGCCAACACCAATTGCCCTGCCGAGCAAAAAAGCGATTGAAGCAGCGATGCATCCAGATAATTCACAAAATATTTACTTTGTTGCAACGGGTAATGGTGGGCATAAGTTCAGCACGAATCTGCAAGATCACAATAGAGCAGTGCAGGAATATCTCACTGTTTTACGTTCAAAAAATTAAGGAGTGAGCATGTTTATCAGCTTTGAAGGCACTGAAGGTGTAGGGAAAACCACGCTCATTCGTCGTATCTATGATGATTTTGTTGCACAGGGCAAAGAAGTGGTGTTGACCCGTGAACCGGGTGGCACGCCGATGGCCGAACAGATCCGTTCACTATTGCTGGCGGTGAATCATGAAGAAGCCATGTGTAATGACACTGAGCTGTTATTGATGTATGCCGCACGAGCACAGCATTTAGCACAGGTTATTCTGCCTGCGCTTAAGGCAGGTAAGATAGTCTTGTGTGACCGTTTTACTGATGCCAGTTTTGCCTATCAATGTGCAGGGCGTGGACTCAGTGAAGCCAAGCTGAATTTACTGAATGATAATTTCGTGGCACGTATGCCAGATGTCACTTTCTGGCTGGATGCGCCAATTGAACTAGGCATGAACCGTGCCCGTGAACGTGGTGCGCTGGATCGTTTTGAACAGGAGAAAGTCTCTTTCTTTGAGAAAGTAAGAAGCGGTTATGAAACTTTGTGGCAGCGTCATTCGCAACGTATGAAGCGTCTCGATGCGACTCAAGCTCCAGAGCAGGTTTTTGCTCAAGCCATGGCAGAATTACAGGTGGTCTGAGCAGTCAGATTAAAACCAGTTCAATTCTTTAAAAATCTTCTATATTGTTTTTAATACGGAAGATTTTTTATGAAAAGTACACTTGAACAGATCCAGCAGTTTTTAGAAGTAGAATTTCCGCAAAGCCTTGAGTATTGTGAGGTCATTAATGTACAGCTTCAAAACTCAACTGTCCGTTACCGTGTGAGTGATAGTCAGTTGCGTCCAGGTGGTACGATTTCTGGGCCAACCATAATGACGATTGCGGACTTTGGTTTGTATATCGCAATTTTAGGAGAGATTGGTCTGATAGGGTTGGCTGTCACCACCAATATCAATATTAATTTTTTGCGTAAGCCGGATGGACAGCGTGATCTGATTGGAAAATGTCGCCTGATAAAAGTTGGAAAAGCGCTTATTGTCGGGGAAGTTTGGGTCTATTCAGAAGGTATGGAAGAACCTGTTGCACATGTCACCGGAACTTATTCGATTCCGCCTAAATCAGTATCTTAATCACATAAAATAAAAGAACTATATTTTTCATAATGATAAAAATAAATAAATTCAATTAGGTGGGTTTTAATTTTTTATTTATACAGCTAATTTTGGAACGGCGATACAAAAGCTGGCCCTGCGCAAATAATGAGGCACAATTGACCGGAAGATTGGGAAGGTCAATGGCAACCGCAGATCATAAAATGGACAGCTATTTCAGCAGAAACTGCATCCATTTGCGGAAAAACTGCTAGAGAGACTTAATGAGCTCACATCAGACTGCACGCCGTCGTTATGTTTATACTCAAGTGATGGGTTTAGATTTATCTCAAAATCTTGAAAGCCGCAATCAAGATATATAGCAAATAAAAACCGGATCATGAGATCCGGTTTTTTACACTTAAGTGTTTAAACTTCTGCTGTATTCACCAATGGCTGTTCCACTTTAAAACTTGGGGCAATCAGTACGGTTTTGCGTAACTCAGGTAACTGTTCCGGATAGTCCAAGGTATAGTGCAGACCACGGGATTCTTTACGCTGCATGGCACAGCGCACAATCATCTCCGATACCAGCACCAGATTACGCAGTTCTATCAGGTTTTTGCTGACCTGATAATCCTGATAATATTCGGTAATTTCTTTTTTCAGCATTTCAATCCGGTGCAAGGCACGTTCCAGACGCTTGGTGGTACGGACAATGCCTACATAGTTCCACATGGTCTGACGCAGCTCATCCCAGTTTTGCAGAATCACTACATCTTCATCCGGATTAGTTACCTGTGAATCATCCCAGGCTGGGACTTCAGGTATGGATTGGTCCGCTTTAAAATTTTCCTGAATATGCTTGGCTGCACTCATGCCATAAACAAAGCATTCAAGCAGTGAATTACTGGCCATACGATTCGCGCCATGCAGGCCGGTATATGAAGTCTCTCCAATAGCATATAGGCCAGCAATATCAGTCTGACTATTCTCATCAACCACCACACCGCCACAGGTATAGTGTGCTGCGGGTACGACCGGAATCATTTCCTTGGTGATATCAATTCCCAGCTCTAATAGGCGTGCATACAGCGTCGGGAAGTGCTCTTTAATAAAGTCTTCATCTTTATGGGTAATGTCCAGCCAGACATGACGGATCCCCAGGCGTTTAATTTCATAGTCAATGGCACGCGCCACGATGTCACGCGGTGCCAGTTCAGCACGTTCATCAAAACGCAGCATGAAACGTTCACCATCCGGTAGACGTAAGTATGCTCCTTCACCACGCATGGCTTCAGTAATCAGGAATGAACGCGCTTGCGGGTGGTATAAACAGGTCGGATGAAACTGGTTAAACTCCATATTGGCGACACGGCAGCCGGCACGATAAGCCATCGCAATACCGTCACCAGTGGCAATATCTGGATTGGAGGTATAAAGATACGCCTTCATTGCACCACCACAGGCTAGGGCAGTAAATGGTGCTAGGAAAGTATGTACCTGTTCGGTGTGTTCATCCAATGCATACAGGCCGAGTGCCCGGTTTTCACCTGCATGACCAAGCTTTTTGGAGCAGATCAGATCAATCGCAATATAATTTTCAAAGATATGAATATTCTGCTTTTCTTGGGCGCGCTGTACCAAAGTAGTGGAAATTGCACGTCCTGTAGCATCTGCTGCGTGAATAATACGGCGCTGAGAATGGCCCCCTTCACGGGTCAAATGCAGTTGTTCCTGTTCATCTAGTGTGAACTGCACGCCATGCTTAAGCAGGAAATCGACTGAAGGCTTGCCCCCTTCAACGGTCTGCTTGACTGCATCCATTTCACACAATTGTGCCCCGGCAATCATGGTGTCATCGATATGCTGCTCGAGAGAATCCATTTCATCAAGTACAGCTGCCACACCCCCCTGGGCATAAAATGTACTCGCATCCGTAAGCGTTGATTTGGCTAAAACTGCAATATTAAAATGTTCTGGTAAAGATAAGGCTAAACTTAAGCCGGCGCCGCCGCTGCCCACAATAATCACATCAAAATGATGTGTCGTGTGTAAATTAGACATGACTATTCAGCTAACTGAAAAAAAGTCCGGCTATCACAGCGCTTTTTTGTACAAAAGGCAAGCATTTATCTACCCATAAATTTATGAAAAAAAGTAATGAAAGCTGAAACTTAAGTCTTTAAAAATGGCATAATATCAGCAAGTAGAATAAGAACATTTCGTTACTTAAATTTTGTATAGTTTATGATAAAACTAATTTAAATAGGTTTATCAGTCATTTGAGTGAATAAATATATGAAAATCTTGGATGTTAAACACGGAATATTTGCAGCAACGTTAACAATGACAGCATTGCAGGCGGGGGCAGCCACTCCAGTTGATTTTTCAAATCTGGTTGCACAAGTCAGTCCGGCAGTGGTGAGTGTCAATGTTGTTAAAAAAATGTCCGAAGAAGAGCTATTACAACAACAAATTCCAGATATTTTGCGCCGTTTCTTTGGTAATCAGGTCATTATTCCTCAGCCACGTGCGCCTCAAGAAAAAACAGGATATGGCAGCGCCTTCTTTATCAGTAAAGACGGCTATTTGCTGACTAATCACCATGTGATTGAAAATGCATCCAAGGTGACCATTACCTTAAATGACCGTCGTGAAATTGATGCGACAGTTGTAGGTAGCGATGAACGTACTGACGTGGCTTTACTTAAGGTCAATGGTGCAGGTTTCCCGGAGTTACGCACGGGAGATGTCGGGCGTTTACGTGTCGGTGAGCCTGTACTCGCCATCGGTTCACCATTTGGTTTTGACTATTCGGCTTCTGCCGGAATTGTCAGCGCCAAGATGCGTAATATGATGGGTGAAACTGCAGTGCCATTCATTCAGACTGATGTAGCTTTAAACCCGGGGAATTCTGGTGGGCCGCTGTTTAACCAGCACGGTGAAGTAGTCGGGGTGAATTCACGTATCTTTAGTGGAACTGGCGGTTATATGGGCTTGTCATTCTCCATTCCAATTGATGTCGCAATGGAAGTGGCAGACCAGTTGAAACGCAATGGTAAAGTTACCCGTTCTTATCTGGGCGTAAGCTTGCAAGATATTGACCGTAATCTGGCAGAATCTTATAAGCTGTCTAAGCCGGAAGGTTCATTGGTAACCCAGATTGCACCCAACTCGCCAGCGGCCAAAGCAGGCTTACAGGCTGGAGATGTCATTCTTAAATATAACGGGACTGATATTTCTCGTACCAGTGAATTGTTGAATTACTTAAACCGTTCTGCACCAAAACAGCAGATCCAGTTAGAAGTATTGCGTGATGACAAACGCCGTAATATCAATGCCACTTTAAGTGCAGCACCGGACGATACCCCAGCGAATGCCAGCAATCAGGCGCAACCAAATAAAGGGCCAGTCATCGGGGTAACTATTCGTAACCTGACACCAAATGAAATGAGTAGTTTAGATATCAAAGGTGGTGTAGTGATTCAGGATGTGCGTCCAGGTGGGGTTGCGGCACAAGCACGTATTATGCCGAATGATGTGGTGACCAATATTAATGGAAAGACTGTTCTGAACAGTAACCAGTTTGTGGAAACTGTATCTGAATTAAACAAAGGCAGCGTCGCGCGGGTAACACTCATCCGTCAAGGACAGCGCGTGATCGTCGGTATGCGAGTCTCATAAACGCATCATTGGTTGGTAAAAACCGTCTGAACTCAGGCGGTTTTTTTAATATTTGGCAATTTACCCTGCAAATAAAATCTGTAGACTCTAAGTCGCTATATGATCTAAAGGATAAGCAACGCGTGAAGGGTATTTTTGACCTGAAGTTAACAGTAAAACCAGAACATATTGATATCTTGGGGCATGTAAATAATGTGGTCTATGTGCAGTGGATGCAGGATGTTGCAACCGCGCATATTGAACAGATCGGTTTGGGTCTAGAGCAGTACCTGGAACTAAAGCATGCTATGGTCGCAGTTGAGTATCATGTGCAATATCGTAAGGCAGCATTTGAAGGTGATGAGCTGATTTTGCGTACTTGGTTAAATGATATCAATGCACTCTATTCATTCCGCCAATATGCCTTCTATCGCCCGGCAGATCAGAGTCTACTATTTACAGGGAGTACGCAATGGGCCTGTGTGGAAATTGCCACTGGTCGTCCGAAGCGGATGTCACCAACATTTACCCAAGCTTATCAACCCTTATTAGCAGATATCAATCCTTTGGATTTTAGTCAGTTGTATCTGGCAGATTAAATATCAGCAATGAAGCAGACTTAAATGTGGTTGTATGTATTTAATGACAATCGCTCTGATATTGCCAAAACTTGGTTAGAGCGATTTCATGGCAAACAAAGTAGTGGAATGAGCGACGAAAATATAATTCTTTTTCTGTAACTGCATTCTGCTATAATCCTCGGCAATTTCTATTCGGCTTTTGTTGTGCAATCCCTTTATATTGCATGGCGCGTTTTTTTCTCAAGGTAGCCCATGGCGCAAGCTAAAAAATCTGTTGATATTAAAAACATTCGTAACTTCTCGATTATTGCGCATATTGACCACGGTAAATCGACCCTGGCGGATCGATTCATTCAAACCTGTGGTGGTTTGCAGGATCGTGAAATGCAGGCTCAGGTTCTCGATTCTATGGAACTTGAACGCGAACGTGGGATTACCATTAAAGCGGCATCGGTGACCTTGTACTACACACACCCGAATGGCCAGGAATATCAGCTAAACTTCATTGATACTCCGGGACACGTGGACTTCTCTTATGAAGTATCGCGTTCACTTGCTGCGTGTGAAGGTGCATTGCTGGTTGTAGATGCAGCACAGGGTGTAGAAGCACAGTCTGTTGCAAACTGCTATACCGCAATTGAGCAAGGTCTGGAAGTATTGCCAGTTCTGAACAAGATTGACTTGCCGCAGGCTGAACCTGAACGTGTGATTCAGGAAATTGAAGACATCATTGGTATTGAAGCCACTGAAGCACCGACCTGTTCTGCAAAAACAGGCCTGGGTATTGAAGGTGTGCTGGAAACTCTGGTGAATGTGATTCCTGCGCCAACAGGTGACCGTGATGCACCGCTGCAAGCATTGATTATCGACTCATGGTTTGATAACTACCTGGGCGTTGTGTCTTTAGTTCGTGTGAAACAGGGTCGTGTGCGTAAAGGCGACAAGATGTTGATGAAATCAACTGGTCAGACGCACATCATTACTTCAGTAGGTATCTTCAATCCAAAGCATACCGAAACCGATATTCTTGAAGCGGGTGAAGTAGGTTTTGTGATTGCGGGCATTAAAGACATCTTTGGTGCGCCAGTTGGTGATACGATCACACTTGCCTCTACTCCAGATGTTGAAGTATTGCCAGGTTTCAAGAAGGTAAAACCTCAGGTTTATGCAGGTCTGTTCCCGATTGATGCCAGTGACTTTGAACCTTTCCGTGAAGCGCTGCAAAAATTACAGATTAACGACTCTGCCTTGTTCTTTGAACCTGAAAGTTCAGATGCACTTGGTTTTGGTTTCCGTTGTGGCTTCTTGGGTATGCTGCATATGGAGATCGTACAGGAGCGTTTAGAACGTGAATACGATCTGGATCTGATTTCATCTGCACCGACTGTAATTTATGAAGCGGTGATGAAAAATGGTCAAACGATCTATGTCGACAGTCCATCAAAAATGCCAGACGGTTCAACAGTAGAAGACCTGCGTGAACCGATTGCAGAATGTCATATCTTAGTACCACAAGAATATCTGGGTAATGTGATGACCTTGTGTGTTGAGCGCCGTGGTGTGCAAAAAGACATGAAGTTCATGAGTAATCAGGTATCCATTACCTTTGAAATTCCAATGGCTGAAGTGGTCATGGATTTCTTCGACAAACTGAAGTCTTGCTCACGTGGTTTTGCCTCACTGGACTATAACTTTGTGCGCTTTGAAAGTTCATCATTGGTTAAAGTTGATGTCCTGATCAATGGTGACAAAGTGGATGCTTTGGCGATGATCTGTCACCGTCAGGATGCACGTCACCGTGGTATTGCCCTGGTTGAAAAAATGAAAGACCTGATTCCACGTCAAATGTTTGATGTCGCGATTCAGGCAGCCATTGGTGCACAAATTATTGCCCGTTCTACTGTAAAAGCGATGCGTAAAAACGTATTGGCGAAGTGTTATGGTGGTGACGTGTCACGTAAGAAAAAACTTCTGTCTAAACAGAAAGAAGGTAAGAAACGTATGAAACAGGTGGGTAGCGTAGAAATCCCACAGGAAGCGTTCTTAGCCGTATTAAAAGTCGAACGCTAAAATAATAAGGATATAAGCCCATGGATTTTGATTTTAATTTAATTCTTGTTCCTGCCACGCTGTTTTTTATTGCAATATGGCTGCTTGATAAGTTTGTTCTGAAACAGCGACAGACCAAAGGCAAGGGCAATGAAAATTTTATCATTACCTGGGCTTATGACTTCTGGCCAGTGCTGACCGTTGTGCTGGTTCTGCGTTCATTCTTATATGAGCCTTTTAATATTCCATCTGATTCCATGGTGCCCACCCTGGAAACAGGTGACTTCATTCTGGTCAATAAATTCGATTATGGTGTGCGTCTGCCCATCATCAATAGCAAAATTATTGATACTGGAAGTCCAGAACGTGGTGAAGTGGCGGTATTCCGTTATCCACCACAACCTGGTATTAGCTATATCAAACGTATTGTAGGTTTACCGGGTGATCATATTGTCTATGATCATGGTCAATTGATTATTAATGGTGAAAAAGTCACTAAAGTTCCTGTTGAATTTAGCCGTGAAAAAGACCGTTTAGATACGCCTGAATCAATTTATCACAAAGAGACTTTAGGTAAGCATACCTTTACCATGCGTGAGCTTGAAGGGGTAAATGTGGCGCGTCAGGCACCATTTATCAACTTTGTGGAAAATGGTAAATATTCAGGTGAAAATGGTTTATATTGGGAAGTAAAAGTTCCAGAAGGTCAGTACTTTGCGATGGGGGATAATCGTGATCAGAGTGCTGATAGTCGCTTCTGGGGATTTGTTCCGGAAGAAAATTTAACCGGTCGCGCATTCTATATCTGGATGCATAAAGAGCCAGGTTTTAAATTACCTTCGTTTAGCCGAAACGGAACAATTGACTAATTTATTGCTTCAATTGGGAAAATAAAAATGAGACATCAACAAGGTGCATCGTATATTGCAATATTGTTTGCAATTATGGGGTTTGCTTTTCTGGCAAAAATCGCAATTGCGGTATGGGGGCCGTATTTCGATGATCGCCTAGTAGATAGCCAGATTGAGGAGCTACTAAAAACAGCTCCCGCAAATATCACGCCGGAGAAATTTAATTCGGAACTGTCTAAGCGTTTAGAGATGAATAACATTCGCGATTTTGACATTAAGCAGAATGTTATTCTCGACAATGCGCAAGCGATGGTCGTAAGAAAGAATTATGAAGTTCGCAAGAATTTTCTAATGAATATCGATTTAGTGATGAAGTTTGAGAAAGAGTTTGATCAAAGCACAGTCAAAGCTAAATGATGAACGTCTTGCCAAGCGGATCGGCTATCAGTTTAAACAGGCTGATTTGCTGAAACTGGCATTGACCCATCGTTCAGTCAGTCATAAACACAACTACGAGCGCCTGGAATTTCTGGGCGATTCGCTTTTAGGGATGATCATTGCCAATTATCTCTTCACTGCTTATCCACACGAAAATGAAGGCCGTTTAACGCGTATGCGTGCGACTCTGGTTCGTCAGGAAGCATTAGGAAAAATCGCCAATGATTTAAAGCTGAGCCAGAATTTAATTCTCAGTACCGGTGAATTGAAATCTGGTGGTCATCATCGTGAGTCTATACTGGCAGATACGGTAGAAGCCATTATTGGTGCGATCTATGTCGATTGCGGTGATCTCACCGTGTTAGAGCCGATTGTGTTAAAATGGTACGAACCGTATTTAGATCATATTGAGCCGACCGATCAGCTTAAAGACCCTAAATCTCGCTTACAAGAGTATTTACAAGCACGTAAGAAACCTCTCCCAGTTTACGAGGTTGTAGATATTCAAGGGGATGCCCCAAACCAGCATTTCAAAGTGGAGTGCCGGATTGAGGACTTACCTATCCTGATCGGCGAGGGTTCAAGTCGCCGTTTTGCTGAACAAGCAGTTGCAGCAGAAATTTTAAAACTATTGGAGCATAAGTCTTAATGACTACTCATTCCGATCACATCGATGCTGATCACGAGTCGCAAAGCGACAGCAATGACTTAATTAGTCAATTTTTTAGCGAACAAGGCACTGAAATCCCTTCGGATTACCGCAGTGGTTTTGTTGCGATTGTTGGTCGTCCAAACGTGGGCAAATCAACCTTGATGAACCATATTTTGGGCCAGAAACTTTCGATTACTTCACGTAAGCCACAAACCACACGTCACAAGATTGTGGGCATTGATTCACGTGAGAAATCTCAGGCAGTATTTGTGGATACTCCAGGGATGCACAAGAAAGAAGTACGTGCCATCAATAAAATGATGAACCGCGCTGCGCATTCTGCATTGCGTGATGTAAACCTGGTTTTATTTGTTGTTGATGCAGATAAGTGGACGCCAAACGACGACCTGGTTTTGGAAAAGCTGAAAAATGCGGATATGCCGGTCATTCTAGTGATCAATAAGATTGATACACTAGAAAATAAAAACCATGCATTACCTTTGATTCAAGAACGTGCCAAGCTGATGAACTTTGCTGAAATCGTACCGGTTTCTGCACTTCGTGGTGCTAACCTTGAGCATCTGCGTACAACGATTGCGAATTATCTACCGTTCCAGCCACCGTTATATTCACTGGATCAGCTGACTGACCGTTCAGAGCGCTTCCTGGCATCTGAAATTATCCGTGAAAAGATCATGCGTCAGTTAGGTGAAGAACTGCCATACGATTTAACTGTTCAGATCGAATCTTTCAAAACTGAAGAGCCGACCCTGAACGAAAAAACAGGTCGTATGAAGCCGGCATGTACTTATATTGATGCGACTATTTTCGTTGATCGTGCTGGCCAGAAAGCCATTGTGATTGGTGAAAAAGGCTCCAAGCTGAAAAAAATCGGTATGGATGCTCGTGTCGACATGGAAAAAATGTTCGAGCAGAAAATCATGCTAACGCTTTGGGTGAAAGTCAAAGGCGGCTGGTCTGATGATGAGCGGGCACTGAAAAGTCTAGGTTATAGCGACATTTAAATTGGACGGGAACGGATCATGATGAAATTTCTGGCAGTCATTGCATGTGTTTTATTTTTGCAGGGCTGTATTCATAAAGTAGTGACCGTTCCTGCCAAAGTTGCCTATAAAACCACAAAGTACGCGGTCAAAGGAACCGCGGCTGTTGTGGGTGCCGCCATTCCTGATGGGGATGACGAAGAAGACGAGAAAAACTCAAAAAAGAATAAAGATTAAAGAAGCAGCCTATGCGTAATGAAGTGCTGCATGGATACCTGATTCATCATCGTAAATATCGCGATCGCAGTCATATTGTGCATTTATTTACCCAGGAATATGGCCGTATCGACGGGATACTGAGACAAAATCCTCCACCCCAATATCAACCCATCAGCTTGTTAGCTTCAGGCAAATCTGAACTGAAAAACTTCACCAAATTAGAAATTGTTAATCAGCCGATCTTTTTTTTCGGTGATGCCTTCTTTTCTGGTTTTTATCTGAATGAAATCCTGTTGCGTTTATGTCCGCTTGAAGTGCAAATGCCGCTGACCTTTGCCAAATATGGCGAAACACTGAATGCCTTGCAAAAACTCTCCGATCAGGAAAATCCCAATACTTATTTAAAACAGGTTCTGCGTCAGTTTGAACATATCTTATTAGAAGAACTGGGCTATGAACTGGATTTTTCGGTCGATGCTAATCAGGCACCAATCAATCCCGTGCAACATTACTATTTTCAGTTGAATGAAGGTTTTATGCCTTCGGCTAAAGCCTTGCGTTCAACCATGTCAGGTCAGCAGATTTTAACAATGCAGCACTATGAAAATGGTAGGGATTTTAATTCAGAACAGTTACAATTATTGACGAAGCTTTATCGACAGGTCATCACTGCCTTACTTGGTGATCGGCCACTCAAAAGTCGACAATTGTGGATCCAAAATTCTCAATCTCAATCGTAGTTAGGAAAATATTATGGCTGCATTACTTGGTGTCAATATTGACCATGTCGCAACTTTAAGACAAGCACGTGGTACGACGTACCCAGACCCAGTCAATGCTGCATTGATCTGCGAACAGGCGGGTGCAGAGGGCATTACCCTGCATTTACGTGAAGACCGTCGTCATATCCAGGATGATGATGTACGTCGTATGCGTCCGGTATTGACCACGCATATGAATCTGGAAATGGCAGTAACTAATGAAATGGTGGCTTTTGCTAAAGAAATTCAGCCACATCATGTCTGTTTTGTGCCTGAAAAACGTCAGGAAGTCACTACTGAAGGCGGTCTGGATGTGGTTGGCCATTTTGAAGATGTAAAGAAGGCTACTCAAGAACTGACTGCGATTGGTTGTGATGTGTCGCTATTTATTGATGCTGACTTTGCCCAGATTGATGCTGCGGTCGCGTGTGGTGCACCAACGATTGAAATTCATACCGGTGCTTATGCGGATGCTGAAACACCTGAAGCACAAAAAGCTGAACTAGAGCGCATTATCAAAGGGGCAGAGTATGCTGCTTCTAAAGGTCTGGTGGTGAATGCAGGTCATGGTCTGAATCTGGATAATGTCACTCCAATCGCTGCGATTCCACAAATTCATGAATTAAACATTGGCCACTCGATTATTGCAGATGCAGTTTTTGTTGGTCTGGCACAAGCTGTACAACAAATGAAGGCTGCAATTAAAGCTGCACGTTAAGATTAAAAAGTTATGTCGAATATTGATTATGATGAACTTATGAAGCCAGTCATTGGTTTCCTGGGTTGTGAAACTCCTAAAGCCTGGTTGGATGAAGCCTTACAGAATCTGGAGATCCTGATGCAGGATCATGCCAACTGTGAGAAGAAAGCTGCCAGTACTGCAATGAACCTGATGTTTCGTTATAGCTTTTTCGTAGACTTACAGGTAAAGCTGGCACAGCTGGTACGCGAAGAAATGCTGCACTATGAACAGGTGTTGGAATTCATGAACAAGCGTGGTCAGCAGTGGACTGGTCTCAGTGCAGGACGCTATGCTGGTGGCTTACGCAAAGAAATCCGTACTTATGAACCGGAATCGCTGATTGATGTGTTAGTCATTGGTGCCTTTGTAGAAGCTCGCTCTTGTGAGCGATTCTATGCACTGGCACCGCATGTGGATGAAGAACTTGGGCGTTATTACCGTTACCTGCTCAAATCCGAATCTCGCCATTTTGAGGACTATCTAGCACTCGCTATGGATGTAGCGAAAACAGCAAAACTGAAAAATCCAAAAGAAGATATTCAGGCGCGTATTGAACATATTCGTGAAGTAGAAAAGAATCTGATTCTCAGTCCAGATGAGATGTTCCGCTTCCATAGTGGTGTACCAGTAAAAGCTGCTTAAAGCATCCTTAAAAAAAATCCTCCAAAATGGGGAATTTTTTATATCTATCGAAAGTATAGCTCAGTGTCTTTTAAGTTTAAAAAATAGCCTAAGCAATTTTAAATGTCTACTATTACTGTGTGGATTTAAAGGCAACTCTACTTAGGGATATATTAAATATTAAATATTAATTGTTAAAAAAATGTACGAGTTAAAAATAAAATCCTTCATATCTGATGGAAGTATGGTTATCAATCACGATCATTCTAATTTCATGGAGGAAAGAGAAGGGGGAGATGAAAAGTTTTTATGTGAATAAAGCTTAAAGCAATAAAAAAAGCCCAAGTCTAAAATGCTTGGGCTTTCTTGAATTTGGCTCTCCCACCTGGGCTCGAACCAGGGACCTGCGGATTAACAGTCCGTCGCTCTACCGACTGAGCTATGGGAGAATCTGAATGCGATTATAGAGGGATTTTGACAGGGGTCAAGCAAAAACTTCTATATTTATTGCAAATATAGTTTGTCTGATTTTAATTTAGACAATCAAATTTAAAATTCAAAAAAAGCTTGTCAGCGCATAAGCGAATTGCTAAATTGAAAATATAAAGTCGTTTGACCAGATGGTCAAACAGTGTGGATTTAAACCTACTTGCCAGCACAAAAATGGCTAAACCGGAGAAAGCGAATGAATACGCTCACTATCCCTCAAATTTTCGCCCAACTGTCTTTCTATCAAGAAAACTACCTTGATATTATTCAAGATTTTACCCAATATTTTACTCCTGTTCATGGCGCTGAAATCCGTTTATGGCCCTTAGCTGCAAAACAGTTGTATTTGGGTGACTTGTTACAATTGTGGTTTGCAGAAAAATGGCTGGTTGAGAAGGAACGCCAATTTAGCTTTGAAGTATTCCTGAATGCGCCTGAAATACAGCCAAAAGATCTGTTTATTTATGCTATTTCGGGCAATTTCATCACGGGTTCAAATCAGTCTAAAGTTTGGCAGACATCTACTGCACAGACTCAAGAATTAAGTCTAGCGAATGTCCCTAGACATTATTTTGAGTATCAGGCTTTGACTCAACCAAAAGCTGTTCAAGCACCGCATGCGAAGTGGGGTATGCTTTAAGCCTTTCTTAAACTAGAAGTTTTTAACGAAAAATCATACAGGTGGCTGTTGCATGAGCATAAAGCTTGCCATCTTCATCGATAATTTTTCCTTCTGAGATTGCAAGATTTTTGCTGGTATTAATGAGTTGACCAATAGCCGTCAATGGTCTGTTTTGGGGAATGGGGCGACACATTTTAATATTGAGATCAATCGTGCCATATCCTGCGCCTGCTTCTAAAACGGTATGAATTGCACAGCCTGTTACGGTGTCCAGTACTGTTGCAGCAAAGCCCCCGTGTACACCGCCTAAAGGATTTAAATGGTGTTGATCTGCCTGCACCTCAAACGTGACCTGACCACTTTCAATTAAAGTAGGTTTCATGGGAATGGTTGTTGCCATAGAAGGCATCGGCAGGTTGCCATTACACATTTCTTGCATAATCTGTAAACCTGATAGATTCTTGATATCCATTGCTTGCTCTTGTTATTTTAGATTTTGGAATGATCTTTAAATTCTAGATGGATGGAGGCTCAGGCATCAATTAAAAATTGTATGATTGGAGTATGCA
Organism: Acinetobacter sp. HA; assembly: GCF_000264725.1. Taxonomy (NCBI): domain Bacteria; kingdom Pseudomonadati; phylum Pseudomonadota; class Gammaproteobacteria; order Moraxellales; family Moraxellaceae; genus Acinetobacter; species Acinetobacter sp. HA. The sequence goes on from NZ_AJXD01000098.1 coordinate 185,287, forward strand.
GGGTTTATACCTTGGCTTAAAAATAAATATAAAAAATAAGTTCAATGAGGAATACTGATGAAAGCAAGATGTTTATGTGGTGCGACTCAGTTTGAAGTACAACTCAGGAATCATGAAGTTGCTGCCTGTCATTGCTCGATGTGTCGCCGCCAGACCAGTGGGCCATTAATGGCTATTGATATCGAAGAGATTCATTTTGTCGATCAGCAGTATTTATCTGTTTTTAACTCTTCAGAATGGGCGGAGCGCGGCTTTTGTAGTGTTTGTGGTACTTTTATTTTTTGGCGAACCAAAGATCACTCATTTGCCAATATCAATGTTTTTACATTGGAGGAATTACCTGATGATCTGGATTTTAATCTGGAGATTTATGTGGATCATCAGCCAGCCTTCTATTTATTTAATAATCAAACCCAAAAAATGACTGAAGCTGAAGTCATCGAGATGTTTAATTCGGATCGCTCATAATTTTAGTTTTGAAAGTGCAAAATTTAAGGTTAAATTTAAAGAGAACAAATAAAAAAACCCGCGATAAACGCGGGTTTCTTATTTAAAAACTTGAGAAAGTCTCTAAATTATTTAGCAGCTTTTTCAGCTTCGATAGAAGCAATCGCAGCATCTACGCCTTCGATTGAATCAGCAGCTTTCTTGATACGAGCAAGTGCATCAACCAGTACTTCGTCAGCAGTTGCGTAAGAGATACGCATGAAGCCGCCTAGACCGAATGCATCACCAGGAACGACTGCAACACCAGTTTCTTCCAGTAACCAAGCAGAGAATTCTGTGCAAGATTTAAGACCTTTGGCACGAATCAATGGTTTGATGTTTGCATATGCATAGAATGCACCGTCCGCAGGTAGGCAAGAAATACCATTGATATCATTTAAGCCTTTTACAACCAGGTCATGACGACGTTTGAATGCTTCAATCATTGGCTCAAGTACGTCTTGAGGACCATTCAATGCAGCTTCCGCAGCAACTTGTGAAATAGAAGTCGGGTTAGAAGTTGATTGAGACTGGATTTTCTTCATTGCGCCAATCAGTTTCGCAGGACCAGCTGCATAGCCGATACGCCAACCAGTCATTGCATAGGCTTTAGACACACCATTTAATACGATTGTACGGTCATAAAGGTCTGGAGCAACAGTTGCGATATTGTAGAACTCGTCATCCCAACGGATTGGTTCATACATGTCATCAGATGCGATATACACTTCTGGATATTTACGCAGTACTGCAGCTAAGGCTTCTAGTTCAGCTTTCGTATAGATCATGCCAGTCGGGTTAGAAGGGCTGTTCAATACCACTAGACGAGTTTTGTCAGTAATCGCCGCTTCTAATTGTTCAGGAGTAATTTTGAAACGTTGTTCTTCACCACATTTCACAATAACAGGAACACCTTCAGCAATGATCACCATATCAGGGTAGCTTACCCAGAATGGTGCAGGGATGATGACTTCATCACCTTTGTTTAACAAGGCAAGTGCCAGGTTAAAGAATGATTGCTTGCCACCACAAGAAACCAGGATCTGGTTTGCTGCATAGTCAAGGTTGTTGTCACGTTTGAATTTGGCAATAATGGCTTTTTTAAGACCTGGCGTACCGTCTACAGCGGTGTATTTGGTGAAACCGTTGTTAATCGCTGCAATTGCTGCATCTTTGATGTGTTGTGGTGTATCAAAATCTGGTTCACCTGCACCCAAGCCAATTACGTTATGACCAGCAGCTTTAAGTTCAGCAGCTTTGTTAGTCACAGCAAGCGTTGGGGACGGTTTGATGGCATTTACACGATCAGAGAGACGTACGTCCACGGCGGTATTCCTTCTTATAGGGATTAAAAAATAAAAAGCACAATATCTTAGCCTATATTGGTGCACATTAGGCAAAAGAATTTATAAAACTTTACGGAAAAAGTGTTTTGATAGCCGAAGTTTATCTTGAACTTCGATGTTAAGGCGCAGTAACTAAAGGCTTTCAGGCTAAACTTGAAATCTATAAAATATGTGAAATATAAAATAAAAAAGGCTACCTGTGGGTAACCTTTTTTGTGCGCTTCCTGTAAGGATTATGCCGTAAAACGTAACAAATCTTCTTCAGGGCGGGCAGTCAGGACTTCTACGCCATGTTTTGTTACTAAAAGAGTATGCTCATATTGCGCAGATAATTTGTGATCCTTGGTCACAACCGTCCACTTGTCACCCAGCAATTTGGTTTGCCAAACACCTGCATTGACCATTGGTTCAATCGTAAATGTCATACCTTCTTCTAAGATCATACCGGTATTTGGCTGGCCATAATGCAGCACCTGCGGTTCGTCATGGAAAGTGGTGCCGATGCCATGACCACAGTATTCACGTACTACGCTAAAACGTTCAGATTCCACATATTTTTGGATCGCATGACCGATATCACCCATGGTTGCACCTGGCTTAACTACTGCGATACCACAATACATCGCTTCTTGAGCGACTTTACATAGACGGTTCGCCAGAATAGAAGTTTCACCCCCCACGATGTACATCATGTTGGTATCGCCATGAAAACCATCTTTGATGACAGTCACGTCAATATTAAGAATATCGCCTTTTTTCAAGATCTTGCCTTCAGAGGGAATACCGTGACAGACCACATGGTTGACTGATGTACAGATCGTATGCTGGAAAGCAGGACGGCCTGGTGCTGCGCCATAGCCCAGACATGCTGGAATCGCATTCTGTACATTTACAATATAGTCATGACAAATCGTATCCAATTCAAGCGTTGATACACCTGGTTTGATATGCGGTTTGATCATATCCAAAACTTCTGCCGCCAGTCGTCCAGCTACACGCATCTTTTCGATATCTTCAGCGGATTTAATTAAACGACGGGGAGCTTGATAAGTAGTGTTCATGATCTCTAAAAACTTTTGGAAATTTGTGTGCGACTATGGTATAAATAGCCGCCCATTTTATCAAATGCTTTTTCGTGAATATATTTGCGTAGCTTGATGAATGGTGTATTAAAAATCCGCACATATATCGTCACATTACTCTGGGTGCCCGCAAGGGTGGAGAATGCGGATATATGGAGGCCTAACCCAAATCTTTAAGGTAAAGAAAATGGCAGATTACAACGTAAGCATGCGCGACCTTCTACAAGCTGGCGCGCACTTTGGTCACCAAACTCGTTTCTGGAACCCAAAAATGCGTCAATATATCTTTGGCGCGCGTAACAAAATTCACATCATCAACCTTGAGCACACTGTTCCTGCGTTAAATGATGCTTTGAACTTTGCTAACCAATTGGCTAGCAAAAAGAACAAAGTTTTGTTCGTTGGTACTAAACGTGCAGCTTCTGCAATCATCCGTGAGCAAGCTCAACGTGCTGGTCAACCATACGTTGATCACCGTTGGTTAGGTGGTATGTTGACTAACTGGAAAACTCTTCGTCAGTCAATCAACCGTCTAAAAGACCTTCAAACCCAATCTCAAGACGGTACTTTCGCTAAGCTGACTAAACGTGAAGCTCTTGAGCGTACTCGTGAGATGGAAAAACTTGAACGCGGTCTTGGCGGCGTTAAAAACATGGGTGGTTTACCTGACGCACTATTCGTAATCGACGTTGATCACGAAGCAATTGCAATCAAAGAAGCTAAAAACCTTGGTATTCCTGTAATCGGTATCGTTGATACAAACTCTAACCCAGACAACGTAGATTACGTTATTCCGGGTAACGACGATGCGATCCGTGCAGTTACTCTTTATGCTTCTGCTATGGCTGACGCGATTCTTGCTGGTAAAGAATATGCTCAATCACAAGCAAATGCACAAGCTAAAGCAGAAGAAGCTCCAGCTTCTGAGGCTTAATGCGTTAGACGCTAGCTTGTCATTTTTGCGACACGTGATGGTGGCAAAGTAAGCGTCGTGTATGCAGGCGGCCCATGAGAATCCTCTGGGCCGTTTCTGTTCTATAAAGAATTCATTTTCTAACGAATTTAGGAGATAAACATGACTGCAGTTACAGCAAGCATGGTTAAAGAATTGCGTGATCGTACAGGTCTTGCAATGATGGAATGTAAAAAAGCTTTGACAGAAGCTGGTGGTGACATCGAACTTGCGATCGATAACCTGCGTAAATCTGGTCAAGCAAAAGCAGCTAAAAAAGCTGGTAATATTGCTGCTGACGGCGCGATCACGATCACTCAGGAAGGCAACAAAGCAATTCTTTTAGAAGTAAACTGTCAAACTGACTTCGTTGCTAAAGACGAAAACTTTGCTGGTTTCTCTGCTAAAGTTGCTGCTGCTGCTCTTGCTGCTAACGAAACTGATGTTGCTAAAATCGCTGAACTTAAACTTGAAGATGGTACTACTGTTGAAGAAGCTCGTATCGCGCTTGTTCAAAAAATCGGTGAAAACATCCAAGTACGTCGTGCGAAAATTGTTGAAGGCGAAAACCTTGCAGTTTATAAACACGGTCTTAAGATCGGTGTTGTTGTGTCTTATACAGGTGACGACGCGACTGGTAAAGGTATTGCAATGCACGTTGCTGCGTTCAACCCGGTTGCAGTTTCTGCTGAACAAGTTCCAGCTGAGCTAATTGCGAAAGAAAAAGAAATCGCTGAAGCGAAAGCACTTGAATCTGGCAAACCAGCAAACATCGTTGAGAAGATGGTTGTAGGTTCTGTTGAGAAATACCTGAACGAAGTTGTTCTTGAGCGTCAACAATACGTTATCGACAACGACAAAAAAGTTGCTGAAATCCTTAAAACAACTGGTACTACAGTTGCTCAATTTACTCGCTTCGAAGTGGGTGAAGGCATCGAGAAGAAAGCTGAAATGAGCTTTGCTGATGAAGTTGCTGCTGCTCAAGCTGCTGCTGCTCAATAATTTTTACCTTTAGGTAAAAGTTAAAAAAAGCCC
>NZ_AJXD01000099.1:0-1169 GCF_000264725.1 Acinetobacter sp. HA
CGTGATTTTTTAAAGGCTTTACTTGCGTCCATGACGCTGAATTTTGTTGTGTTCAATGTAATCCCTCAGTGCGTGTACAAGGATGTTCGTGTGAACATCCAATCTGAACATGAAGTTTATTTTGTATTAAAGCCTACTTTCTTTAGATAGGGGAGTAGTTCTTCAAATTTTTGTGGATCTCGTAGCATTTCAGAAATTCGAACTGCAAATTGTGAGTAGCTTTCAGTACCTTGAGAATATTTATTCATATCTGGAAGCTCAGATAATTTACTGGCAAAAAGATGACACTGTGCATCGGTAAATTTTGAGAAAATCTCAAGAGCAGTTTGCTCTTTAGTATGAGCTATAACGACTTTTTTCAGTTTAAAGGTGAATGAAAAACCAGAAATATTACGTCCCTTTTTATGTTGCTGACATTGGACGTTAATATCCGTATGTTCATTAATTTGAGCAATAGCTAAATTTAATACTCGATCTTTAAAATTTCCCATTCTTGTATATTCATCATCAAGAACGCCTATTTTTTGTCTGAACTCTGCAAGTTCAATAATAGGAGTTTGACCCGTACTGCGCCAAGCAATTAATAATTCATATAATCGCACAGCATAAGCGCTGCTGAGATTACTAATCTGTTGTAACTCATATTTAGTAAATTGTTCTTCTAAACGTGTAATAAGTGGCACGATTGCAGGGGCAAATATTAACTTTACTGTAGCTTCATCGTCGATATATCTAATTTCGCTGACCCAACGACTTAAAACATTCTCTACATTTCCTCTTTTATTAATTTCTTGATAGCTAAATTGACGTACAAATAGATCTTTACAGGCATCTTTTAACGCTTGGTAAGCTGTTTGTCTTGCAACATTAAATTGATTTACATAACTCTCAGCATGGACTTCTAAAGGGTCATTTGCATTGATTCCCCGACCACTATCTCTTGCTTCGACGATGGCTAATAAGATCAAACGTTGTTCTACTAAGTCTAAGTTATAACTCGCATTAATTAATGCATTGTCTTTAACTACTAAGTCCCGCATTCTATTTATCTACATTATTACTTATGAATATAAATCTATAATAATAAATATGTAGATTAATGCAAGGTAAACGTAGTTAAATCTACAAAAAAAATAATGTAGATTATTGGTAGGTAAACGTAGTCATAT
>NZ_AJXD01000100.1:0-860 GCF_000264725.1 Acinetobacter sp. HA
GGGCGCTTTGCATTTCAAATCTTTGTGCAACAAAGCCGATCTGAAGTGATCAATTCAGTCTGTAGCATTGTTGATTTTAAACGTTGCCACTCTCCCTCTTGACCATGTTCGTCTAAAATATCGAGAGTGGTAGAAACTAGATCTTTTTTTCCTTGAGAATCTAGTAGGCCAAACCAACTTAAAATACTTTCATGCCAGTTTTTTAATATCCAATGCTCCTTAAACCAATTTAATTGATCAGCTTCACTAAGTCTTATAACGTGCTCAGCTGCTAAATATTCTTGAATGCTCAAATGTACAAAATTATATTGTTTCGGACTTCTTTCTACTAATATTGCATACTGATCGACTAAGAGATCTAATATTGTATTAGCATGAATTTTTGCAGTATTTAGGTCTTCGCCCAACCCTTCTTCATCATCAATTAAATAGTCTTCTATAATTTTTTTGCATTCATTTCTGGATAATGTAGAAGCATGTAAATCAGCCGTTTGTAATTTCCATGCAAGCTTTATCAATAAATTTTGGATGTCATCATGCCTAATATGCATAACATCTTTATTCAACAATCCACCAGCATGAGCTCTAGCCTTAGGATGCTTAGTTAGAAGTAATTCAATAATTTGTTGATATACTTTTACCCTTACTTCAGGAAGTGCATGCCTATGATGAAACAACTCTATCAAAGCTTGACAAATTAGTGGAGTTTTAGCCAATTCAAATGTTTTTTGATTAGGGCGTGTCCTCATTTGGCTTTACACCAAATAAACATGCAAGCAATGTAAATCATAGACTGGTAATTTCGTGCAAGCTTATCAAATCGGGTTGCAATCGCTCGGAAATGCTTCAATCTCGCAAAC
>NZ_AJXD01000101.1:0-682 GCF_000264725.1 Acinetobacter sp. HA
ACAACGTCTAGAACTGGTTGAGGAGTTCATTCAGTCCGAGATCGGCTCAAAATATCCATATCAGTTTGCGATTCATAACCCTAAAGCAATGGACGGCAACGATCAGCCCCACGTGCATCTCATGTTTAATGAACGTCTGCAAGATGGAATCGAACGAGATCCAGAGCAATATTTCAAACGCTATAACAGCAAAAATCCTGAACGTGGCGGAGCTAAAAAAGACAATACAGGCAAGAGTTACCAGGAACGAAAAATTGATATTAAAGACCTACGCCAAAGATGGGCGGATTTATGCAACAGCCATTTAGAAAAACATCAAATTGATAGCCGTATTGATATGCGAAGCTACAAAGAGCAAGGCATAGAGAAAGAACCCGAAAAGAAACTGTTACCAAGCCAAGCCAAAGACCCTGAAATTAGGGAAGCCCTACAACAATCACGTACAGCCTATAAAGAGCTTGAGCGACTAGACTTAGGCGACCCGAAACAAGACCTGAAAGACCTCAAAAACAGCCCAATTTCAGACAAAGAAATTAAACAGGGTATTGAGAGCTTTAAGGCTGATTTTGACAGCTTTAAACAGCTTGCTTTGGAACAGTACAAACAACAGCAGAAATTAGAAAGAGAGCAACAGAAAACAATGAAGTTTAGAGGGATGAGCCGATGACACCTGATGAAAAAA
>NZ_AJXD01000102.1:0-980 GCF_000264725.1 Acinetobacter sp. HA
TAATAAACCTCATCCGGTTTTTTGATGAGTCATTATTTCATGTGCTTGCACTGAAATTGGCTCATCAAAAAATTGGAGTCCTGGCTAACCATAAGGAAGGAAAAAACGGCTCAGGAAGCCTCTCTTTTTAGGTTCAGGCTCAACGTGTTCTGGGACAGGGATACGTTTGTTCTCTGGAGTAGTCAATCCGTCATCTTTAGGTGGAACGACTATTACCTCTTCCTTCATTTCTACAATGGGAGCTGATTGAGGGAGTTGGAGTTCACTAGGGTCTTGGATCTTTGGTTTGGGTGCTTCCAGTAGACGTTGCATCGTCTCAATTTGATTTTGATAAAAGGATTCACGCTCTTTTGCATCATCAAGCTGATTTTTCAGCATGTCTATCTGTTGCCTAAGTAGTAAAACTTCTGCCGAATTTGGACTGTCTATTTTTACAGACTCTTTTACATCTAGTTTTTTTGAAGGTTCGCCAAAAACACGGATAGCTTCAGCCAGATCAATTTTATTATCAGAATTTTTACTTAAAATTCCTTTCTTTATGTTGTTGTAAATCGTTTGTCTATTGATATTGTAAAGCTTAGAAAGCTCAAGAACTGTAAGGCTTTTCATGCTGTAAATCTATGCCTAACTCTGTCAAAAGTTGTTGTCTATTAGACTGCCTAATAGACAAATGATCAAGTATAAATTTTAGGCAGATTGATAGCCAACTTTTTGAAGATAAGGGAATAATTCTTGGAATTTTTCACTATCTTGAAGCATTTCAGCAATACGTATAGCGAATTGTGGATAGCTTTCTGTACCCTGAGAATACTTACCCATTTCTGGTAGTTCGGAAAGTTTAGTAGCGAATAAGTGGCGTTGCTTATCTGTCATTCTCGAGAACAGATCAGTTGTATTAGGATCTCTATTAGTTTCTATAGATCGAATAGTTGCTTTCTTTGGCTTAAAGCTAAAAGAAAATCCTGAGATTGAACGACCTT